>JAUVAE010000033.1 GCA_030591905.1 Candidatus Komeilibacteria bacterium | reverse complement strand
GGTAAATTCTTTTCGGGAAATTTTCCAGAAATAATTCCCCGGTACATTTTTTCCGGAGTATCCAATTTATCTAACTCTACCATATTAATAGTATGAGCTTTGCTATTGGTTGGAACCAAAGAAATAACAAATTCATTCTTTGGTTTTTGATAATTTTTTTCAAAACGAGTATTAATCAAATCAATATCTTTTTGGTCGAAAGAGCAAGTTCTTAAATTATCCAAAGCTTTAATGAATTTATTCTGAGACTTTTTATCCTGACGATACATTTCAGTCAAATCTTTTTGAATGAAATTAGCTTGTTGGTAAGAATGAGAGTCAAAAAAGTAAGGACTATCGTAGTATTCAGTAAAAAAACGCTTTTCTTCAGCAGTAACTATGGGTGGAATTTGATATAGATCACCAATAGCTAAAATTTGAACGCCACCAAAAGGTTCATTTGGATAATTACCATTTAAACGCATGAATTTATCAATAAAATCCAATAAATCAGCCCGAACCATAGAAATTTCATCAATCACAATTAAATCTAATTCTTTGTAAATTTCATTATTATTACCATATTTTTTATGAATACCATCAATTGTAGTTTGCGGATGAAATTTGAAAAAAGAATGAATGGTTTGTCCTTGAACATTTAAAGCTGCTACGCCAGTGAAAGCTAAAACCACAATATTTTTATTAGTAGTAGCTCGGAAATATTTCAAAAAATTAGACTTACCAGTCCCCGCTTTCCCAGTTAAAAAAATATTTTGATTAGTATTTTCCAAAAGTTCTAAAACTTCTTCTTTTTCCGAAGTTAAATCAAAATCAATTGGTTTTTTAATATTAATAAATCGTCGCTGAACACTGCGACGACTACCATGAGAATTATTTTTGAAGTTAGTTTTGAAATCAAGAGTCATTTAAATGTTTTTACCCTGTTAAATTATCGCTAAATTGCGATACCATTTAATAGGGTTAATATTATACATTTAAATTTACCTTATTTTTAAAGAGTTTACAATTTTTAGGGGAAATAAAAAACAAGCAATACTCTTTACTATCTAGATTTAATGTTATAATATATCATATACTATTCGGGGATCGTCTAATGGCAGGACGACTGGTTCTGGTCCAGTTAATCTAGGTTCGACTCCTAGTCCCCGAGCCATTAAAAATAACAAAAATATATGAAAGTAGATCTACACACACATACAGTTGCTAGCCAACATGCTTTTGGTACTTTTTTAGAAAACGCAAAAGAAGCAAAAAATAATGGAATAGAATTATTAGGTATTACTGATCATGGACCAAGTGGCCCAGGAGCTCCTCATGAAGTTTACTTTAAAATGCGAAAAAGAATACCAAAAATAGAAGGTATAAAAATTCTATTTGGCGTAGAAGCTAATGTTATAAATGATGAAGGAAAATTAGACTTACCAGAAAAAATCTTAGAAAGGTTAGATTATGTAATGGTGGGTCTTCATAAAAATTGTGGTTATATCGATCAAGGAGTAGAAAAAAATACAGAAGTCCTTATTAAAGCCATGCAAAATCCTTATGTTAAAATGATTTCTCATCCTTATTCCAATATGATAAAAATTGATATAGAAAAAATTACCAAAGAAGCAATAAAAAGAGATATTTTATTAGAGATAAATGCTTCTTGTTTTTTAAAACATAGGGTAGATAAGGAAGAAATGAGCAAACTAAAAATCATGATTAAAATCTTAAAAGATAATAATCAAAAAATGATTATAAATTCTGATGCCCATAGTCCTCATGAAGTTGGTGACTTTGATAATGTTATAGCTAAATTTGATGAATTAGGAATTAACGAAGATGATTTATTAAATAACGATCCTCAGGCTGTACTTAAATTTTTTAATATAAATGAATAACATTAAAGCTATAATATTTGATTATGATGGAGTGATAGTTGACTCATTTCCAAGTATTTTTGAAATATACAAAGAGATATGCGATAAATTTAAGCTTGATTTCCCCTCAGAAATAGAAGAATTTAGAAAAATATATGGCTATAATTATCAAGAATGTTGTCAAAATTTAGGTATTAAAGGTAAAAATATTGATCGAGCTAATGAAATATTTAAAACTAGAATTATAGAAAAAAAACATCAAATATTTGATGGTATAGAAAATGTCCTTATTGAATTGAATAAAAAATACAAGCTATTTATAGTCTCAGCAACATATGAAACTGAAGTATTAAGTAAAATAAATAATAATAATTTAAAAAAATATTTTCAAGGAATTTATTGTAAAATAGACAAAAAGATTAAAAAAAGTATTATAATAAACAACCTATTAAAAGAAAAAGGTTTTCTAAAAGAAGAAATAATTTTCATCGGTGATAGGACTATTGATTATGATATTGCTAAAAAAGTTGGATTAGATGATAGTAATATTATTATTGTTGATTATGGTTGGGGCTATGATAAAGAAAAAGTAAAAATAGAAAATATTGCTCATAAACCGAATGATATTCTAAGAATACTTAACTCTTAACCCTGTTAAAAACTATTTTTTGAAAAAATGATTTAATAGGGTTGACTTTTTAAATCAATTGTGGTAGAATTGAGTTTAATAGTGATTCTGTTCATTAGCGTGAATAGAATTTTTTTTAAAACAAATAATATATGACAAAATTTAAAGAACTTGGTTTGAATACAGATATAATGAAAAGTCTTGAAGACTTAGGATTTGTAGAACCAACACCAATTCAAAACAAAGCTATTCCTTTTATTCTAGAATCTGAGGAAGATCTAATTGCTTTAGCGCAGACCGGAACCGGTAAAACTGCTGCTTTTGGCTTACCCATTTTAAATCAAATACAAGCAAAAGGCTTACAAGCTATAATCCTCTGTCCAACTAGAGAATTATGTATTCAAATTTCTAAAGATTTAAAAAAGTTAGCTAAATACTCCAAAGATATTTCAATTACCCCAGTTTATGGTGGTGAAAGAATTGATATTCAAATTAGAGCCTTAAAACGAGGAACTAATATTGTAGTGGGTACACCTGGACGAGTTTGTGATTTAATTCGAAGAGGAGATTTAAAACTTCAATTTATTAAATGGCTAGTTCTAGATGAAGCTGATGAAATGCTAGACATGGGATTTAAAGAAGACTTGGATGCTGTTTTAGAACAGACTCCAGAAGACAGACAAACCTTACTTTTTTCAGCAACTATGTCTAGAAGTGTTAATTCTATTGCTAAACGATATATGAAAAAAGCTCATGAAATTAGCGCAGGTGAAAAAAATGTCGGAGCTGCAAAAGTTAGCCATGAATATTATGTAGTCCACGCTAAGGACCGTTTTGAAGCTTTAAAAAGGATTCTAGACTCATTGCCTGGCGTTTATGGTATTCTTTTTTGTAGAACTAGAAGAGAAACTCAAGAAGTCGCTGATAAATTAAAACAAGCTCATTATAATACTGAAGCCATGCATGGCGATATTTCTCAAAGCATGAGAACTAAAATCATGGATAGATTTAGAGAAAAACGAATTCATTTATTAGTTGCTACTGATGTAGCTGCTCGAGGTATAGATGTAAATGATCTTTCTCATATTATAAATTATAATCTCCCTGATAAGAATGAAATTTATACTCATCGAAGTGGCCGAACAGGAAGAGCTCAAAAAAGTGGAATTTCTATTGCTATTGTTGATATGCGAGAAGTGTATAGAATAAAAAGATTAGAAAGTATGGTTGGAAAAACTTTTGAACAAAAAAAAGTTCCCAGTGGAGAGATGGTTTTAAATAATCAAATTGATAATTTCATTAAAGAAATAAAAGAATCTGCCACTTTAAAAACTAAAGATGATAAAAATTATCAAGAAATGGTAAACAAATTAAAAGATCTTAAAAAAGAAGACTTAATAAAACATTTTATTGATGCTAAATTTAATAGATTCATTGATGCTTATCAAAATGCTCGTGATCTAAATGCTAATGTCCATGATTATCAACAAACAAGTAACTCTTCTAATAGAGAAAGAATGGAGATGGACAATGTTAACTTAAAAATTAACTTCGGCAAAAGACATGGACTTGATATTAAAAGTATATTTGCCTTAATTAATTCTAATAGAAGTTTACAAGGTATTATAATTGGCAGAATAAATTTAATGTCTGAATATTCAGTATTTTCAGTTGAAAAAAAATTCGCTAACAAAGCTTTAAAATTCTTAGCTAAAACCTCATTTAAAGGAAAAAAGATTCAAATCAGTATTACTGATGAAGATCCTGGTCCAGCCCGTCCTCAAAGACAAAGAAGCCAAAGATCTAGTGGCAGATACAAAGGAAATAAAAATAGCCACAGAGGTGGAAGCCGGGGCAGATATAGAGGCAAAAGAAGATAAACCTCTATCCCTGTCTCCCTTTCTCCTAGTCAGGAGAAAGGGACTATATACTCGTTTAATTTTTTGTCTTTCTCCTGGCTAGGAGAGAGATGTCTGAAAGACAGAGAGAGGTTGAATTAAATTTAAAATAAAACCCCCCACTTTTGTACAAAAGTGGGGGGTTTGTTATTTAATGTATTATTAATTGAATAATTTGACTAACCAACCAAATAAAGTAAATCCACTTTCTTCTAAATTCAATTCTGATTGCAATTCTTCCTTTACTTCTTCCATGGCCTTAATTTGAAGATCAAGCAATTGAGCATCTTCCTCAGACAATTCGTCTTTTAACTGTTTTAATTCCTCTAAACGTCCACTATTTGCTTCTAAACGTTCTTCAATACTATCAATTTGTCCATATTTGGGACCTATTAAAAATCTAAGGAATTTACTTCTTTGTTTTACGCCCTGTAAACTTTCTTCAATTTCTTCCATCTCTTTATTTTGATTTTGAGCAATAACTCTGATTTGTTGTCCAATACCTTCATTATTTTCTGAAATTTGGAGCATAGTCTGAACGGCATTTGCTACTCGACTACGTCTTTGAATGGCATTTACAGATCCAGCTTCTTCATTATCTTTATTAAGCTGAGCTTGATTTTTATTACCTTTATCAACATCATCATCATTCTCATCTCCCTCTTCATCTACATCCTGAGTACGAATTAAGCCTTGCTGACTACCTTTTGCTTTTGTATCTGGATCATCAATGCCTGTTCCAGGTTCATGAATACCCTGGGCACTAGTAGTTTCGATACCTGGGGCTGTTTCTGCCTGAGCACTATTAACTTTTGCTTTTTGATTAGCAGCTATACTTAAAGCTGGAATCAAAAATAAAGCAACTGTAATTGCAATAATTTTACTTTTTTTCATAATATTTTTTATATTAATAATTATTTATTAAGTATAATACTTTATTCTTTGAATTGTTAACTAACCACTTCTCCCCCAAAATTTTGAATTAGATTATCTATAACACTATCATTTTCACCTTTTTCTTTATAAAGAGAAGAAACCATCTTTTCGTGATTTTTTTCATAATTACTATCTAATTCACATCCGATTATCAACTGAGCATTTAACAAACTTTCTAAAATATCTTCCACTATTCTTTTAGATTCATCCTGCAATATTCTATCTAAATGAAATTGAAATTTAAATCCTAAATTTAATCGATTTCCTTTTATTTGTAAAGGATGTCCTACTTTTACAAAAGCAGATAAAGAATGATTATAATCCTTTAAATTAATCAATAATTGAGGCCAAATTTTAATCACATCTTCAACTGAAACATCTATGTCTTTAGTAACTGTTGTTTTAGCCTTCTTATTTACTATTTTATCCCCACCACTTTTTTTGAAGTGTGGGGATTTATCGTTTTTTTTTACTGAGTCCTGATCCTCTTTTTGAATATTAGAATCATTTTTTATTGTTGGAGGAGAATCATCATTCCCCTGATTATTATTTTCATCAAAAAACTTATTCTTTATTGATATTACAGCCATTTCTAAAGGTAATTGTTTGAAGCCATCATTATCAAGATATTCAAAAACATCATAAAATTCCTTTAAGATGCCGTGCCAAGTTTCTAAGTCAAGTTTTCCGGCTTGAACAATTATTTTTTCCTCAATATCTTTTTCAATATCAAAAAAATACTTTTCAGAAGCACCTGATATTTTTACCAAAAGAACTTTCCTTAAATAATTAATTAATTCTTCTGTAAAATACCTTAAATTAATACCATCTGTTACTAAAATACTTAAATTTCTAATGGCAAAATCAAATTTTTCTGAAATTATATTATCAATCAAATCAACAATCAATTGAAAATCGGATTTAGGCATAACCAAACTAGCTGAGTCATCATCAACTTCGTTTTTCTCAGCTAGAGCCAAAACTTGACCTAACATTGATAAAGAATCTCTAACATAACCTTGACTGTATCTAGCTATTTTTTCAATAACATTGTCACTTACTTTAATTTTTTCCTTAATACAAATATTTTTTAAATGGGCTCTCAACTTTTCAATATCTACAACTTTAAAATCAAATCTTTCACATCTAGAAATTATTGTTACCGGCAACTTATGTAATTCAGTAGTAGCCAAAATAAATACAGCATGCTGAGGAGGTTCCTCTAATGTTTTTAATAAGGCATTAAAAGCCTCAATAGTCAGCATGTGAACCTCATCTATAATAAAAACTTTATATTTACTGTTACTAGGAGCATATTTTATTCTTTCTCTAAGCTCTCTAATCTCATTAATACCTCTATTTGAGGCTGCATCAATTTCAATTAAATCAAGATTATTCCCCTCAGTTATAGAGACACAAGATTGACATTCATTACAAGGCTCAAAAGTTTTGTCTTTTTTATTTTTACAATTAATCGACTTAGCAAAAATTCTAGCCATAGTTGTTTTACCAATTCCTCGAGGACCAGAAAACAAATAAGCATGAGCAGTCTTATCACTCTCAATTTCACTTTGTAAAGTAATCTTAATATGTTCTTGGCCTATTATTTCTTTAAAAAATTGAGGCCGATGTTTTCTATATAATGTTTCAGACATAAATAAATAGTTAAAAGTTTCCACCTAAAGGTGGTCTACGAAAAGTTAAAAGTTGCAAGCACTTTTAACTTGAAACTTGAAACTTTATACTTTCTCCATTTTACTTTAAATAAACATTAATTACAAGACAGACATGAAGTACGAAATACGAATTACGGAATAAGTCTACCCGAAGTCCAACTCTGAATGCTAAGAGTTGGACTTCGGGTTCAAAAAAAAGTTGCTCATCACAACTTTCATCGTATAGACGAGGCAACGCCTCGT
>JAUVAE010000043.1 GCA_030591905.1 Candidatus Komeilibacteria bacterium | reverse complement strand
ATTATGTATTAATAGATTATTTTAAAATTAGAAAAGTTTAGTTTTTTTATTTTTTGTTTTTCTAAAATTTTTAATTCTTCAATTTTTATTGAATTAGGATTTGATTTTAGCCAATTAATAAATTTATTAATTTCATTTTTTTCCCCTTGAATATGTATTTCAACTTTATTGGATTCAATTAAATTTTTTACCTCACCAACTAAATTATTCTTTTGAGCATATTCAAAAACTGTAGCTCGGAAAAATACATTTTGGACTTTACCGATAGCTATAATATGTAAAGAAAAAAACATAATTTATCTCCTTAATATTTCTAAGGCTTTATCTAATTGAGGGTCTAAATCATCATTATAATCCTCATTTGTTAATTCAATTTCTACGTCGGGAACAATACCCTCGTCGCTAATAGATCTATCGTCAGGGGTATACCATTTAGCAATAGTTAGTTTTACGGAAGAACCATCACTTAATTGATTTAAATCTTGAACAGAACCCTTACCAAAGGTTGTTTCTCCGAGAATTGTAGCTAATTCATGATCTTGAAGAGCGCCGGCAACAATTTCTGAACCAGACGCTGAACCGCCATTTACTAAAACTATTGTTTCTTTATCTTTTAACTTGGCTTTTCCACTTGATGAGAAAACTTGATTCCTATTACTATTTCGAGATTTTTCTTTAACAATAATTCCGTCCTCTATCCAATGATCAGCCATAGAAATAGCAGTAGTTAAGAATCCACCGGGATTATTTCTTAAATCTAAAATAATAGAATCAACTTCTTTATTAATTAAATAATTTACGGCTTCGTTAAATAATCCTTCAGTATCTTCGTTAAAATGAGTAACTTTTATATATCCAATATCATTCTCTCCAGCACTACTTAGTATTTCATATCTAACACTAGAATATTGGATTTTATCTCTAATTACTGATATTTTTTCTTGGGTAGCGTCTTTATGTAAAATTGTTAAAATCACTTCTGTCCCCTTGTCTCCTCTAATTAAAGTTACGGCCTTAGTTAAGGATATTCCAGTAGTGTCAAAATCATCAATCGCTAGAATTTTATCACCAGCTCGTAGACCAGCCTTTTCTGCTGGACTGTCTGGTAAAGGACTAACAATAGTTAATCTTTCTTTTTTAATAGCAATTTCAGCTCCGATTCCTTCAAATTTTCCTTTTAATTCTTCAGTAAAGTCTTCAGCTACCTCAGGAACTAAAAATACTGAATAAGGATCCCCTAGGGAGGCTACTAATCCCATTTGGGCACCATAAAACATTTCAATTTCACTAATTTCAGTTTCTACATATTTGTCTTTTATTAAATCCCAAACTTGCCAAAATAATTTAAAATTAATATCTTTGGATAAATATTCTGGTTGTTTAGCTCCTTGGTTTGTTACTTTCCCAGAATCATTATTATTAGAATTCATTTCATTACTGTTGGAGATTCCCACGATTAAGCCTACAAAAAAACTGATAATTATCAATAAAGAAATGATAATTATCTTAATAGTTTTCTTTTTTTCAGGATCTATTTCTAATTTATTAGAAAAGTATAAGTTTTTATTTTCCATGTTAGTATTATATCAAAATTTTTAAACTCTCTCAATTTCAGCTCCTAAGGCATTCAAACGTTGATCTATTTTTTCGTATCCTCTATCTATTTGTTCAATATTATCAATTTCAGTTTCTCCTTCGGCTATTAAACCAGCAATTAACATTGCTAAACCAGCTCTAATGTCTGGACTAATAACTTTTTTGGCTATTAGATCTGTTGGTCCATTAATAACTACTCGGTGGGGATCACAGAGAACTAGATTAGCATTCATTCTGGATAATAAGTCAGTAAAGAATAAACGGCTTTCATAAATAGTTTCATGAACTATACTCATTCCCTGGGCTTGAGTTAAAAGAACTGTGTAGCAGGATTGAAGATCAGTTGGAAATCCAGGATATTCATGGGTGCTAATATTTGTTGATTGCAGATTGTCAGCATTTAAAATTTGAATATAGTCTGGACCTATTTCTAATTTAACACCAATTTGTTTTAAAATTTTAATAGGTATTTCTAAATGTTCGGGATTACAGTTAGTAATTTTAATGGGACTTTTAGTGGCTACACCAATACATAATAAACTACCAGCTTCAATTCTATCAGGAATAATTGTGAATTCAGTGCCGTGTAATTTATCAACTCCTTGAATAATAATATTTGGAGTGCCGGCTCCTTTGATTTTAGCCCCCATAGAATTTAAGAAATCAGCTAGAGCTTTTACTTCTGGTTCACAAGCAGCATTTACTATTTCAGTTTTCCCTTCAGCTATAGTGGCTGCCAGAATTAAACTTTCAGTTCCAGTATGACTAATTTTTGTAAAAATATATTTAATTCCTTTTAAACCTTGATTAGTAAAAATATAATTATTTTCATCCATTTTAAATTCGCTTCCTATTTTTTCAAAAAAATCAATAAAAAGATCAATAGGTCTTTTACCTATCACACAACCTCCGGGATGAGGTATCATTACTTTTTTACAACGATGTAAAAGCGGAGCTACAAACATTATGGATGCTCTGATTTTTTTAGCAATATTAGCATCTAAGTTTTCGGCTTTAATATCTTTAGCTTCAATGGTCACCGAGTTTTTATCAATTTTTTCAACTTTAGCTCCGAGACTTTTTAATAAATCCAAAGACATTTGAACATCTATAATATTAGGTAAATTGTGAATAGTAATTTTTTCTTCAGTTAAAAGTGCTGCTGGAATGAGTTTGAGAGCATTATTTTTAGCTCCTTTAACTGAAATTTCACCTTTTAATTTTTTTTGTCCATGAATAATAAATTTTGACATGTAATTAGGTATTAGCTTTTAGGTTGTAGGTTTTAATAATTTAATTTATACTACTTAGGTAGATTTTAGAATTATATATAATACAATTCTACAGGAAAAACTTGTTATTTTCAAGCTTTATTATATAGCTAATTTAATAAAAAAATAAGAAATGAAAATTTGGATTAGAAAAGTTTATTTAATTATTGTTTTGCTAATTTTTTTCTTAGCATCAATTTTTTTTATTCTTTTAGCTTCAGGTTATAATTATAATTTTTTAAAAAATAAATTCGAAAAAACTAGCGTCTTATATATAAAATCATATCCTAGAAATGCTACCATTTTTTAAATGATGAAAAATATAAAAAAACTACCCCTACTGAAATTATCCATTTAAAGCCAAATTTATATAATATCAGAATTGAAAAAGAAAAATATCAAAAATGGGAAAAGCAATTTTTAATTAAGCCCGAACAGACTCTTTTTATTGAAAATGTGTCTTTATTTTATAAAACTCCAGAAGTTTCCATTTTAAAGGGTGGAAATTTTGAAGAGATATCTATATCTCCAGATAAACAAAATCTTTTATTTTACGATTTAGAGAATAAAGAATTGAATATTTTTAATTCGACAGAGAAAAGAATAATTAATATTGAAGAAAATATTGATGCTATAGAAAGTAGTTTATGGTCCCCAGATAATCAAAAAGTTCTATTAAAAATTAATGATAAATATTTTATATCTTTTATTTATTTTAATGAACCTTTATTAGATTTAAGTAAATATATTACATTCACTCCCCAGAAAATTGTCTGGGATAAGTTTGATTCTAATTTAATTTATTTAACAAACAATAACGGAAATTTATATAGGTTTAATTTAAATAAACAAATTTTAGAGTATACAGGGATTTCTAATGTTTTAGCTATTAAGCCAGAAAAAGATAAATTATTTTATATATCTAATAATGATCAGAATGATATTCTTTATGTATGGAATCTCGATAGTCAGAGTAAAGAGAAAATTTTAGATTTAGGAAATAATTTAAATTATAAATTTATTTTAACTTACGAGGATTATTTTTGTTTATTGGATGATAAGAGTGCTCTCTATTTGATAGATCCCAATGCGGAGAATTATTTGATGAAAAAATTTTATAATGTAGAAAGTGTGGAGTGGGATTTGTATAATAGAACTTTATTATTAAAAAATGATTTTGAGATATGGTCCTATGATTTACTTACTAAAGATGAAATTTTAATTAATAGATTCAGTCAGAATATAAAAAATGTTTTTTGGCATAAAAACAATAATCATATCTTTTATGTGGTTGATAATAAAGTATATATAATTGAGCTTGATAATCGAGATAGGAAAAATATTTATGATTTAAATAATATTTATAATTCGAATTTATTTTTAGCAAACAAAAAAGGTAATATTTTATATCATATTACCTCATCAGGGTTAGTTGAGAGTATTATTCAGTAGAGACGAGGCGTCGCCTCGTCTCTACTGAATAATTTATTTTGAGTAGTATTCTTCTAAATCATCATTAGGTAGGATTTCCATATCATCCATCAGCGGTACATTTTCATCCAATAATGGTTTTTGATAAATATTTTTAAGAGTTTTATTTGAGTCTTCTTGTTGAAGAGATTCATAAATTGTCTTTTCATTTTTTTCATTCAGAGACGCACTTAGGGCGTTTTTACTTTTTAAATTAGCATATTCATCTTTGACTATTTGAGGAGTATCTTCTCTAATGATTTTTAATGTTTCTTTAATAACTTCGTGGGTCGTATCTTTTATAATTTGCATGGAAGATTTAGAAATAATTTTTTGATTATTAGTTTCAGCAACTAAATTATTAGCTTGTAGCCAAGTATCAATTGATTCTCCACAATCACCCCACCAACCTTTTATAGTACTATAGCTCATGGTGCCTTGTTTAATATAAAAATTATTTACATCAGTAATTTCTAATTCTCCTCTGCCAGATGGTTTTAAAGTTTTAATGATGTCCCAAACTTGATTATCATACATATAAACACCAATTACTGCCATGTCGCTAATAAATTTTTCAGGTTTTTCAATAATTTTTTCAATTTTATTTTCATTAATTATAGCGACGCCATAAGCTTCTGGGTTTTCAACTTTTTTAAGAAATATTCGAGCACCCATAGTAACTTGCTTAAATTCTTTTACAGCTTCACTAATATCATCTTGTAAAATATTATCACCTAAATAGACAACTACTTTTTCGTTATCAACAAAATCTTTAGTCAGATCAAGAGCTTGAGCAATTCCACCAGCTTCTTCTTGAACAGCATATGAAAAACGAGCTCCGAATTTTTGTCCAGAACCTAATAATTCCAAAAAGTCCCCAGCATGTCCTTTACCAGAAACAATCATGATATCTTTTATTCCAGCTTTAATTAATGATTCTATTGGATAATAAATCATTGGTTTATTATAAACCGGAAGTAAATGTTTATTAGTAATCTTAGTTAATGGATATAGCCGAGAAGCAGTTCCTCCAGCTAATATAACTCCCTTCATAGGATTAATGTTTAATTCTTAATTTTAAATTTTAATTTAAATCCTAATTTTAGAATTTTTAATTAATTTGAAATTATATGATTCAAAATTATATTAAAATTTGAAATTAGAAATTAATAATTGTTTAAATATCTTAGCACAATAATATTTTTTTACAAGAATGAATTTTGTATATTAGCATGGATTCAGTATTTTGTCAAGAGACCCGTCGGGTTAGGTTAACCCGACGGGTCGAAAAGAGCAAGTAGAATCTATTAGGCTTTAGACAAATAATTTTCCAAGGCTTTTTTCCAAGAACGGAGTTTAGGGAATTTGTTGTTATTTAAAATAGCATTGATAGGTCTGTCGACTTTAGAAGGATAATCTTGATAAGAAATAGGATTGGTTTTAATATCAATCTTTTTTATTTTAAATATTTCCTGAGCAAATTTTAAAGGAGTTGTTTGGTCTTCATTAATTAAATGGTAGATTCCAAATTCATGTTTTTCTTCAATTAGTTTTTTAATAGCTTCGCATAAGTCTTTGGTATAAGTAGGTTTAGAAAATTGGTCATTTACTAAATTTAATTCATCCTTCTTCTCTGCTAATTCAATCATTCGATCTACAAAATT
>JAUVAE010000069.1 GCA_030591905.1 Candidatus Komeilibacteria bacterium | reverse complement strand
GCCCACCATCCTTCGCTAAAGCTTCGGATGGCGGGACCATTCGATCCATATCGAATGTTAAAGTGTCTATAAAATTTTATTTATGTCATTTTATGCATATATAGCTAGATGTAATGATAATTCACTTTATACTGGATATTGTAAAGATATAAATTTTAGAGAAAAGAAACATAATTTAGGAAAAGGGGCAAAGTATACAAAACAAAGAAGACCCATAAAAATTATTTATTTTGAAAAATTTAAAAGTAAGATTGAAGCGATGAGAAGAGAAAGAGAGATCAAGAAGTTTTCTAAAATTAATAAAGAAAAGTTAATAAAATAAGCCGTGGTAGCTCAGTGGTAGAGCAGAGGACTGAAAATCCTCGTGTCGGTGGTTCAATTCCGCCCCGCGGCACCATTATGATAAATACCAAATTACAGATTCTAAACTACAAATAAATTTCAAATCCCAATAATCAGAGAATTAAAAGTCTAATGCAATAAAGAGGCTATTAAAATATTTATATTTTTTATTGAGTTTTGGAGTTTATCTGAAATTTGTTGTTTGGAATTTGAGATCTAGTTATCGGGGTGTGGCGCAGTTGGCTAGCGCGCGTCGTTTGGGACGATGAGGTCGGAGGTTCGAGTCCTCTCACCCCGACCATTTAGTTTAAAATATTTTATAGACGAAGGCATTTTTCATTTCTAAGTATCTATTTTAGACGATGAGGTCCTCCCGCTGAGCGGGATCACCTCGACCATTTAAAATCAAGTTATGCTCGGTTTTTTTTGTTTTGTAAATTTTCTATTCTTGACAAGAAGTAAAATATGCTTTAGTATAGGGTACTAAAATAATAAAATATAGGAGGACAGTAAATGCCACTAACAAAAAATGGTAAACAGAGTGATAGATTTGCATGTATGCGAATTATAGCGAGAGTAGTTAAAGAGAATTTAAATATAGAAAAATATTGTGTTGTATGTGGAACTGTTATAAAAAGAAAAAAAGAAAGTAATGACAGATGGAATAAGGTAAAAAAATGTTCCAAATGTTCTCAGGTTAAGCGGCCTCAGAATGCCGAAGAAAAGTTTTGTAGTTTTTGTGGAAAAAAATTCCATGAGTTTGATCAATCTAATAAAGAAAAAGATTGGAATTCTTGGTACTTATGTCTAGATTGTAAAGAAAAGAACAAGCATCGAATTCAGGAAATAAGAAATTTTTCTTTTGATTTAATAGATGCTATTTATGTAGCATTTAATACGAAGAAATTTTTATTAAAGAATAATGAAATTCATCTAGTATTACAAGACGCTATTCCAGGAATCAATGACGCTTTAAAAGAGTTTTGCCAAAAGAGTTTTGAAATAGATGATTTTGATAAAATTTATGAAGAATGCCAAGGAGGCATTTTATTAATAATTAATTATCAATTATCAAAATCTATTAATTATTTCAAATCATAAATTCAAAAAAGGCAGTTCAATAGAATTGCCTTTTCTTTTTTTATATTTTTTTATTGACTACAACTTGGATCCATTAAATTTTCATTAAAACAGATTCCCTGCTGACAAATACAATCATTGGCCTCATAGGCAGCACAATAATCATACATCATTGTACATGCTTCTGGTTGGATATAATCATTTTGATATTTTTTATTTATACATTCTTGAGGATGGCATCCGGGAAGAGGAATACAATCATTATGATTACTACATTTTAAATGTTCGTTGGTTATAGGAGTTTCTTTTTCATTTATTAATTTAAAATTTATTATTTCAACATTTTTATTTTCTACCATAAAAATAGCTTCAGCTTTTAGGGCTATGTGACCATCTTCATAATTAATTATTGCGGTGTCTAAACTTTGAAAATTGATTCCTGTAATGTAAAATTTTCCACCCAAGATTTCTTTTTCTGGAGAAAGTTTGGAAATATTTTCTTTAATATAATTTTTTACTATATTTTGTGTTTCAATGGGAATTTCAACTATTTTTTCAGAATTATTGAAACATCCAGTCAGAAAAAGAGACATGAGTATAATTAATAAGAATTTTACTTTTTTCATAGTATGTTTAGGTTAGTTTATTATTTTTAAAATATTCTTTTTTGGAAAATGCAATAAGATGATATATGAAATGAATTGTTGCGATAACATTAACTATTAGTATTATTTTGTTAAAAACAGATTCATCCATACTGAAAAACATGTGTAAAATTATTGATATTTCAAGCGTTGCTTTATAGTAGTTTGCTCTTATTATAGGTATTATTATCCAATCACTTTCCAAACCCTCATTTTTATTAACAATCATCATAATATAAAGAGAGCCAATAATTAACATATTATATGAAAGTATTATTGGATTGCCGACATTTATTATCATTAGTCCCCATACAAATAATACATAAACTAGTTGATCTAAGAATGTATCAATAAATTTTCCTCTATCACTAGCTTTGTTAGTATATCTTGCTAAGGGTCCATCAAGAAGATCTATTAAAATGCCGCCGATAATTAGAAAAAATATGGCTAAAGCAAGATTATCTTTTATTAATAATAAATAAAGAGTAGCAAAGAATATTTTTGAAATACTTAAAGCATTAGCGCTTATGCCTAGTTGGTGTAAGATTTTTGTTATTGGTAAAAAAAGTTTATCTCTTTTTCTTCTAAAGAATTGATTTGCTATGTCTAATTGTTGATCAAGCTTATCCATTTTTAATCTTTATTTTTAAGCTTCATAATTTCTTTTCTTAAAGAAAAGGCTAGTAAAACCCGAATTACAACTATAGCTCCTAATCTTAATACTTCTGGTATATCATTGGCTATGGTTACTAATAATATATCGGCAGCAATTATAAAATCTAAACCAAAGATGACATTTCTGGCAAATTCTGCTCGGACATCATCCCGAGTATACTTTTTATTAATTAATTGGAATATTGCTATAAATACAGATACAATTACTGTTAAAATTCCTAAATATTCTATTAAAGTCCCAAAAAAACTTATTAGCAAAATAGGTGTTAAGGTAAACATTTTTTTATTTTTTATTTTTAAAATTTACATATTTAGTATAACAAAATATTGAATTTGATAAAATATTTTTAAGCAATTCTATTTGACAAAAAGATGATTTTAGGTCTTGACAAACTTTGCTTAACATGCTAACATAATGCAAATAGGAATATCTATTAATATATGGTAGATATTTTTTATTTATAAAAATATGTTAAAGAAATTAAGAAAAACAATTAAAAGGGTATTAAAAATGTTGAGAAAAGTACATTACAAGTCTAATGTGTTATTGCTTGTTGTTGTTTTTTCGTGTTCATTAACTTTCCCTCAGCATAGTTTAGCTGACAATTCTACAGAGGATGGTTCTGGTATTAGATTGCAAGGAATGATTATAGAAGATGCTTTATCGTCAGTATTAAACATAAGTATTAATAGATTACCTTTAAAGCAAAATCGTTTGCCAGAAATTAAGGATAGAGAATTAAAAATATTTAATTATCGTTATGTCACTGCCTATAATGTTGGAGTGATTGCTCAAACAGATAATACACCATGTATTGGTGCTAGTGGTGATGATTTATGTAAATTAGTGGATCAAGGAATTAATGTGTGTGCTGCTAATTTTGTTCGTTTAGGAACTAATTTAGAAATAGAAGGTTTTGGGACATGTGTAGTTTTAGATAGATTGAATTCTAGATATACTTCTCGAGTTGATATTGCTATGGGTCCAGATGAAATAGCAGATGCTAAACAATTTGGATTACAATATAGAGAAGTGGGAGTTTATTAAAGAATAACCTATTTATATATAGATGAATGTGGGAAATTCTTGAAGGACCCGCATTTTTTTGATAAGATTTATATACCTTTAAAAGCCAATTTTTTTTGGGTCACGTAGCCAAGTGGTAAGGCAGGGGTCTGCAAAACCTCTATTCGCCGGTTCGATTCCGGCCGTGACCTCCAGAGAATTGTTTTTTTTGTTTTTTTAAGCGTATATTTTTGATTTTAAAAGTATGCTAAAATAAGTATATATGGATATTAAACTAAATTTTTTCTATTACCTTTTTAAGCTTATTATTGATTTAGTAGGTGTTATTTTAGGAATTATTATAGGGGCTTTATTTTTATATCCTCTAATGTTATCGTTTCCATCTAATATTTTTGTGGTGTTTATTGAACTTTATATAATTATAGTTTCAGCGATTGTCTTTTGTAGATTATTTAATAGATTATTTTTAAATTATATAAAGTATAAACCTTTATTTAGTGGTATCGGATGGAAATTTTTATTTGGTCAAAAAACAGTATTATTAGCTTTTTATATTTT
>JAUVAE010000046.1 GCA_030591905.1 Candidatus Komeilibacteria bacterium | reverse complement strand
ATGGTTGTTAAGTGGAATATTATCAGTATTTGCCTTAATTATTTATTTATTTGATAAGACAATATAATCTAGTTATTAGTTCATAGTTTGTAGTTGGTGGTCATAAAATAATCTTGACTTACTAAATTACAAACTACTTACTACAAACTACTTACTACAAACTAAACATATGAATTTCAAAGATAAAAAAGTATTAATAATGGGATTGGGAATCATTGGCAAAGGATTGAAAGATGCTTTGTTTTTTTATAATAATGGAGCTCAGGTGACAGTTACCGATTTAAAAGATGAATCAGAATTAATCGATTCAGTCAGTGAATTAAAAAAATATCCTAATATAAAATTGCATTTAGGTAAACATATTGAATCTGATTTCAAAGAAAATGATATTATTGTTAGAAATCCAGCTGTTCCTAAAGATTCAAATTTTTTAAAGATAGCCCAAGAGAATAATAAAGAAATAGTAATGGAGGATTCTTTGTTTACTAGTTTAGCGAATGCTAAGGTTATTGGAATAACAGGTACTCGAGGAAAAACTACTAGTTCAACTTTGGTTTATGAAATTTTAAAATATGCTGGCCTAGATGTTTATTTATCTGGAAATGTTAGAGGAACAGCGAGTTTGCCTTTACTGGATAAAGTAAAGGAGGATTCATATGTAGTTTTAGAGCTTAGTAGTTGGCAATTGCAAGGGTTTGAAGCTGAAAAAATATCTCCTCAATATGCTTTGATTACAAATATATATGAAGATCATTTGAATAGGTATAAAGGTATGAGTGAGTATGTTGGTGACAAAAAGAATATTTATAAATTTCAAAAAGAATCTGACTTTTTATTTTTAAATAAGAATATTGAAGAAAAATATTTAAACGAATTTAAAAACGAAGCTAAAGCTAAGATAATTTATTTTTCTAAAAATGATTTTGAAAATTACGAAACTAATTTAATCGGTGGACATAATTTAGAAAATATTGCCGCTGCTAGGGCAATCGCTTTAGAATTAGGCATTGATGAAATAACTATTAGAAAAGCCGTGCAGAATTTTCAAGCTATTGAATTTAGATTAGAAAAGATTAAAGAAATTAATGGTATTAGTTTTGTAAATGATAGTGCTAGTACGGCTCCTATCGCTGGAATTAAAGCCTTAAACTCTTTTAATCAAAAGGTCTTATTAATTGCCGGTGGAGCCTCTAAAGAACTAGCTTTAGAAGATTTTGCTAAAACCATTAAAGAGAAATGCCAGAGAGTTGCTCTTTTAGAAGGAAGTGATACCGATAGATTAAAGGAATTATTAGATGAGAAGTTAGTTGTAGGAGTTTTTAAAGATCTAGAATCAGCAGTAAAAATTTTATATCAGCAAGCTAAAAATAGGGATATTATTTTGTTATCACCAGGGGCAGCAAGTTTTGGGATATTTAAAAATGAATTTGATAGAGGAGAACAGTTTAATGAAATAGTAAACAATCTATAATCTAAAATAATGAGAAAGTATTCAAGATTAAAAAATTTATTCAAAAAATTATTTCATGTTGGTGGAACTACTCATGCTCCGGATTATACTTTAATTACTATAACTCTTATTCTGGTTTTGTTTGGTTTATTAATGTTGATGTCTGCTAGCTCAGTAGTCTCTTACCAGAAATTCAAGAGTTCTTATTATCTTTTTTGGCATCAAATTTTGTCAGGATTTCTTCCGGGAATTATAATTTTTTGGATTTGTTCTAAAATAGATTTTAAAGTATGGAAAAAATTTGCCTTTTTTATGCTTATTTTTTCAATTTTATTATTATTAGCCGTATTTATTCCAGGATTAGGTGCTTCTTTTGGAAAAGCTCGTTCTTGGATTAATATTTTTGGATTTTCAGTACAGCCGGCGGAGATTGTTAAATTGACTTTTTTAATATATTTAGCATCTTGGTTAGATAGCAAAGGTGCTGAAAAAATTAGAGATATTCATCATGGTTTGATGCCATTTTTAATAATATTAGGACTTATTAGTGGTTTAATGTTATTACAGCCAGATTTGGGAACTCTAAGTATAATTTTTATAATTTCTTTAGTTAGTTTTTATATTGGTGGAGGTAATATAAAACATATCATTTCAATTATTGGAGGTGCTGCTGTGGTATCTTTTATTGCTATTAAAGTTGCTCCTTATAGATTGGCTCGTTTAATGGTATTTATGAATCCTAGTACAGATCCCCAAGGAGTTGGTTATCATTTGAATCAGGCCTTAATTGCTGTGGGATCAGGTCGTTGGTTTGGTGTTGGTCTAGGACATTCTCGTCAAAAATATGGTTATCTTCCAGAAGTGGCCGGAGATTCAATATTTCCTATTATAGCCGAAGAACTTGGTTTTATATTATGTGCAATATATATAGTGTTAATTTTTGTTTTAGTATATCATGGTTTAATAGTTGCTAAGAAATCAAAAACATATTATGGTAGAGTGCTAGCGACTGGAATTATTGTTTGGATTGGTTTTCAAAGTTTTATAAACATTACCTCTATGATTGGTTTATTGCCAATGACTGGAGTTCCTTTACCATTTTTATCTTATGGTGGAACAGCAATGATTATGAATTTAGCAGCTATGGGAATTTTAGTTAATATATCAAGATATACGAGGTCTTAGCTTGTAACTTATAGTTTTTAGGGATAAATTTAAATAACCTAGAGCCTATAAGTTAAAAGCTAACAATTAAGCATATGAAATTATTATTTAGTGGCGGAGGAACTCTTGGTTCAGTAACACCATTATTAGCAATTATAGATAATATTAAAAAGAATCATCCTGAGGATGAGATATTTTGGGTTACTACCAAAGATGGAGTAGAAAAAGATTTTTTAGCTAAATATGATGTAAAAAAGTATTCAATCACTTCTGCTAAATTAAGAAGATATTTTTCATTTCAGAATCTAATAGATGTGTTCAAGTTTATAAAAGCATTTTTTGAAGCTTATCAAGTTATTAAGAAAACTGATCCTGATATAGTAATAAGTGCCGGGGCTTATGTTAGTGTTCCCTTGGCTATAGTTGCTAGATTAATGTCTAAAAAAGTTTTAATTCATCAACAAGATATTAAAGTTGGTTTAGCAAATAGAATTATGGCATTTTTTGCAAACAGAATAACATTAAGTTTTTGGGAATCAAGAGCAAGATTTAAAAAATTTAAATCTAAAAAACTTTATCTAACTGGGAATCCAAGTAGATTTACTAGAGAACAAATTGATAACCTAGATCGGCAAGATTTATTAGATAAATATGATTTAAAACCAAACAAAGCTATTCTTTTAATTTTGGGAGGTAGTTCTGGCTCTTCGGAAGTAAATAATGTTATATATGATTCTGTTGCTAAGTTAGTAAATAAATTTCAGGTTGTTCATGTTACCGGGTTAAATAAAGATAAAAAAATTGAAGAAGTAGATTATTACCAATATGATTTTTTAAATAAAGAAATGCTACATTTTATGTTTTTAGCCGATATTGTTGTTTCTCGGGCTGGTTTTGCTACTTTAGCTGAATTATCTTGTTTGTCAAAGTGTTCTATTATGGTTCCTTTAAAGGGTCATCAAGAAATTAATGCTGGTTATTTTTATAAAGAAAAAGCAGTAGAACTTTGTGATGCTGAACATTTAATTTCTACAATATTAAGATTATCTAAAGATAAAGGTAAAAGAGATTCTTTAATTGAACATATGGATCATATTATGCCCAAGAATGCTGTTGAAAAGATTGTGGGCCAGATTTATGGATTAATTAATTAAAAATATGGAGTTAGATGAAATAAAAAAAATATATTTAATTGGAATTGGTGGAATTGGCGTTTCAGCTCTTGCTAAGTATTTTTTAGAATCAGCTAAAGAGGTTTATGGTTCTGATTTAGTAAAATCTGATATTACAGAAGAGTTAGAGAAAAAGGGAATCAAAGTTTTTTACAAGCATGATGAAAATAATATTGATGAGTCATTTGATCTAGTAATCTATTCTTCAGCTGTTCCCGAAAATAATCCAGAATTTGAAAAGGCTCAGAGTTTAAAAATTAAAACTTTATCATATTTTGAATTTTTAGGAGAGCTTTCTCAAAAATATAAAACCATTGTTGTCACTGGAACACATGGTAAATCAAGTACTACTTCTTTACTGGCCATGATAATGATCAAAGCTGGGCTTGATCCAACAGTTTTTGTAGGAACAAATATTAAAGATATTGCTAGTAATTTTAGATTAGGAAAAAGTGATTATTTAGTTATAGAGGGTTGTGAATACAATGCTAATATGTTGAAATTAAGTCCTTATTTAATTGGAATTCCATCAATTGACGCTGATCATTTAGATTTTTACAAAAATTTAGATGATATTAAAAATACTTTTCAAAAATTTATAGATAAGTTAAAAAATAAAGAAAATTTAGTTTATAATGGAGCTAATCAGAATATAAATAGCCTTCAGAAGTCCTCAAAAGCTCTTTCTGTGAGTTTAAATTCCGAATCTGACCTTCGAGCTCAAGATATAAAAAAAGTTGATAATGGACAAAATTTTGACTTGTATTTTAAAAATGAAAATTTAATAAATATTGAAACTAATTTGCCTGGTGATTATAATATTTTAAATATTTTAATTGCTAGTGGTTTAGCTTTGAAGTTAGGAATTAAGCCAGAAATAATTTCTCAAGCCATAAAAGAATTTAAAGGTCTATGGAGAAGGTTTGAAATAATAGGGGAGTGGAATACTAATTTAATTATTTCTGATTACGCTCATCATCCAGAGGAATTAAAAGCCTTATTAAAGGGAGTGCGAGAGTTTTATCCGCAGAAAAAAATTGTAGCAGTTTTTCAGCCCCATCAAGAAGATCGAACTCAAAAATTATTTAATGATTTTTTAGATAGCTTTGTAGATACTGATGATGTAATTTTATATCCAATTTATGAAGTAAAAGGACGGAGAAGTGACAATGCTAAGAGTTCTGAAGATTTAGCTTTAGAACTACACCAACAAAAAGGACAAAATATTTTTTATATTAATGCTTATGATAAACTAAAAAAACATTTAGAAAATTATCAAGATTCCCTTATCCTTATAATCGGAGCAGGGGATATAGATAATTTTGCTAGGCATTATTTAAAGATTAATTAAAAACATGAATAAAATATTAGAAAAATTTTCAAATATTAAAGCGGATTATAATCTAGCTAATTTAACGACTTTTAAAATCGGTGGTCCAGCTAAATATTTTTTAGAAACTAGAGATATTGAAAAATTAAAAGAAGTTATCAATTTTTGTAAAAAGAATAAAATTAATTTTAAAATAATTGGTGGAGGAAGTAACCTATTAGTTAATGATAACGGGTTTAATGGTTTAATAATTAAATTAAGTAATAAAGATATTGAATTAAAAGAGGATAAATTTATTGTAGGAGCTGGAGTAGTAATGGTTAATTTTGTGAATACTGTTTTAAATAAAGGTTTTATTGGACACGAGTATTTGGCCGGTATTCCTGGAACAATTGGAGGAGCTATTCATGGTAATGCCGGTGCTTATGGTCAGGCCATAGGTGACATTATTGAATCGGTAAGTGTTTTAGATATGGACGGGAATATTAAAGAAATATCCAAACAAGAATGTGGTTTTGAATATCGGAAAAGTATTTTTAGTTTAAATAAATATATTATTTTAGAAGCTAAAATTGTTTTAGAAAAAGCTAATGTTGATAAAGCTCGAGAAATTGTTAAGCAAAGAATTTTAGAAAGAGCTAGTAAGCATCCTCTGAATATGCCAAATGCTGGTTCTTGGTTTAAGAATATTGATTTAACAGATAAAGTTAAAATGAAATTAAGTGATTTAGATTTATCTAAGTTTGAAAAGTATCAGAAAATTCCAGTAGCTTTCTTGATAGAGCAAGCCGGTT
>JAUVAE010000074.1 GCA_030591905.1 Candidatus Komeilibacteria bacterium | reverse complement strand
ATTTAATTATACTTTTGAACCAAGTGCTGAAGAAGTATTAGATGAAATGATTCCTAGATTAATAGAAGTTCAGTTATTCCAAGCTTTATTAGAATCAAATGCCTCTGAACATAGTGCTCGAATGAATGCTATGAGAAATGCTACCTCAGCAGCCAGTGATATGATTGATGAATTAACTTTATTTTATAACAAAGCTAGACAAGCTAGTATTACATCCGAAATATCAGAAATAAGTGCTGGTGCAAATGCTTTAAGATAATTATTATTTACAAATTAAAATATTAAATTATATTAAATTTATGACCAAAGAAGAAAAATCCTTAGGGAAAATTAAACAAATTATTGGGCCGGTTATTGATGTTGTTTTCGAAACTAAAACTCCAGAAATATATACAGCCCTAGAAATAGTAAAGGATAAAAATAAAGTTGTTCTGGAAGTTGAACAACATATCGGTTCTGGTGTAGTCAGAACAATTGCTATGTCCTCTACTGATGGTTTAAAACGAGGAGATGAAGTTATTAATACTGGAAAATTTATCAGTACTCCTGTAGGAAAAGAAACATTAGGAAGAATACTTAATGTTATTGGAGAACCAGTAGACGATCAGCCAATGTCTGACAAAATTGAAAGAGAACCTATCCATAAACTAGCTCCAGAATTTACAGATCAATCAACTAAAGCTGAAATTTTAGAAACTGGTATTAAAGTTATTGATCTTATCTGTCCAATTGTTAAAGGTGGTAAAGTAGGTATGTTCGGTGGTGCTGGTGTCGGTAAAACAGTTGTAATTATGGAATTAATTCATAATATTGCCTCTGAACATGGTGGATATTCAGTATTTGCTGGCGTAGGAGAAAGAACTCGGGAAGGTAATGATTTATATCACGAAATGAAAGATAGTGGAGTTATTGATAAGGTATCTATGGTATTTGGACAAATGAATGAACCGCCAGGGGCTCGGGCTCGAGTTGCTTTAACTGCTTTAACCATTGCTGAAAATTTCAGAGACGCCCATGGACAAGATGTACTTTTATTTATAGATAATATTTTTAGATTTACTCAAGCTGGTTCTGAAGTATCAACTCTTTTAGGTAGAATGCCATCTGCTGTAGGTTATCAACCAACTCTAGCTACTGAAATGGGAGAATTACAAGAAAGAATTACTTCTACTAAAAAAGGTTCTATTACATCAATTCAGGCCGTATATGTTCCCGCTGATGATTTAACAGATCCAGCTCCAGCTACAACATTTAGTCATTTAGATTCTACTGTAACTTTAGCTCGTAGCTTAGCCTCTTTAGGTATTTATCCAGCTGTTGATCCTTTAGACTCCTCTTCTATTATTCTTGATCCAAAGGTTGTTGGTGAAGAACATTATAATGTAGCGCGAGAAGTTCAAAAAATACTTCAAAAATACAAAGATTTACAAGATATTATTGCTATTTTAGGTATGGATGAACTATCTGATGAAGATAAAATAATTGTTACTAGAGCTAGAAAAATTCAAAAATTTTTATCTCAACCTTTCTTCGTAGCTGAAGCTTTTACTGGTACTCCTGGTAAGTATGTTAAATTAGAAGATACTATTAAAGGATTCAAAGCAATTTTAGATGGTAAATATGATAATGCTAATGAAAATGATTTCTATATGAAAGGTAGTATTGATGAAATTACTGTAAATAAAAAAGAAGAAAAAAAGGAAATAAAGAAGGAAGAAGTTAAAGAAGAAAAAAAATAGAATTAGTTCTTAGTCTGTAGTTAGTAGTTTGTAGAAAAATCCTAAAATTACAAACCAACGACTACCAACTACCAACTAATCACTACTAACTAAAATAATATGAGTTTAATAAAATTCGAAATAGTCACCCCAGAAAGAGTTTTAACTAAAGAAATGGTTAAAAGCATTACCACCCCTACTCAGGAAGGTATTATTACTGTTTTACCAAAACATGTTCCTTTGGTTGGTGTTTTAGTTCCGGGAATAATTGAATATAAAAAAGAAAACGATGAAATAGGAATGATGTCTGTTTCTGGTGGTTTTATAGAAGTTTTAAGAGACAAAGTAATTATTTTAGCTGATACTGCTGAAAGAGCTGATGAAATAGATTTAGCTAGAGCAGAAGAAGCTAGAAAAAAAGCTGAAGATGCTAAACAAAGAGCTGAAAATCAAAGTGATGTTGATTTTGCTGGAATAACTGCTCAATTAGAAAAAGAATTAGCTCGAGTAAAAGTTGTTAAAAAATGGCGAAAATTTAGAAGATAAAATTTTAAATAATAAAAAATAAAAGTCGTACAAATTAAATTCGTACGACTTTTTAAGTATTCTATTTTTTCCTCCTTTTAGCTTTTCGTAAATTTCTTTTGATATTTTCAGAAGAGAAAATAAATCCAGAATCTATTTTGCCTCTCAAGGGTTCAGTTATTTCCCAAATAAGATTATGAAATTCTTCGTTTATTTTTCCATTGTATTGTTCTAATATCGCTTTTAAAAAATTATTTAAAGAGATATAAAAACAAATAGAACCTATAAACGAACATTTTGCAGGAATGCGATCCACTTTTACTTTTTTAAGAACTTTTACTTTATTTTTTATTTCTTTATCTAAATCTTTAAAAAAAGGTAAAGACAAAGGATTAACTATATCTACTAACATAATTCCCTCCTATTTTTATAATTATCATTATATCATATATAATCTATATTGTCAATATAATAAGATTTTCAAAGACAAATTATTAAATTATTCAAATTTAAAAGCCCTAAATTAGAATTATCTAGTCTAGGGCTTTTTAGATCTCGCATTGTTCTTCTTTTCTACTCAACATTTTGTCCTCCTCAGAAAATTCTTAAAGAAATTCATTTTTTTCTGTTTCTTTTCCTTTACAGCAATCACCTTTCTATCAACAAAATCAACTAATTGAAGTAAGAAGGCTAAGAAGGCTATAAGGGTAGCATTAAATCTCTTATTAGACTCTTCCTTAGAATCATTAGAAATTATTTCTAAATCCTTTTTGCTAACAAAAGTCTTATCAACTAAAGAAAAAGCAACTATTGA
Organism: Candidatus Komeilibacteria bacterium; assembly: GCA_030591905.1. Taxonomy (GTDB): domain Bacteria; phylum Patescibacteriota; class Patescibacteriia; order UBA1558; family S5-K13; genus JAIOTH01. The sequence continues at coordinate 1,179 of JAUVAE010000074.1, read as the reverse complement.
ATCATTCCAAGGAAGACCAAGGCAATCTTCTACTCCAATTAATAAACTAATTAGAAGAGTAAGAGCAAAGAATTTGTAGCGAGATCGATACGGGTTCATTCTTAAGGGTTTCATTTTAACCTCCTTTTTAAAGTAATTTTAATGTCTTTATGTATATATAAATTTGTTTTCAAAGTAAAAGAGCCGAGCTCTTTTGGAGCTCGGCTCTTGAATATTTTTAATAAGTATCTTTAAGTTAAATGATTCCAGTTTTAAATAAAATACAAAGCCCAGCTCTTTTCAATAGAGTCCATCCACAATGTCTGAAATATCTTTTTGGGGCTTGATCATTCATATTTTTATATATTTATACCTCTCTACTTATTTAGACGTAATTTTAGCCTAAAATGTTACATAATATTTGTCTAATATCTAAAAAGGGGCTATCCTAAAGATAGGAGAGCTTTAAAAAGGAGGTTATCATGACACTCAAAAAAACCTTAAAAATTCCCACTCAGATTGAAAAAAACATCAGCGAAAGAATTAGAAAGCAAGAAGTTGCAATAATTGAAAAAGAAAAATGTAGTCATTGTCACGGCCTTATTATTAACAAAACTGCTTTATTCTGTAAACACTGTGGATTTTTATTCATCAAAAGACTTTAAAGGGAGTTAAAAATGTGGAAATTAATTTAAAAAGCCATCTCTTCAATCTGAAATGATGGCTTTTTTATTTTTATAATTTTTAAAAAATTTATTCTCCAACGCTAGGCTTATCAATTAATTCTGGTTCAATCTTAGTATCTTGGCCGGTAATTTTTACTACATCTTTATCTACTTTTTTAAATTCTTTATAAGCTGAATTATAAGTATTTACTGTGGTTCCTAAATGTATTCCTATTTTCTTAAAATAATCATCATAAGCCACTAAATGTCTTTGCAACATTCCTACTCTCTTTATAATCTCTTTGGTTTGCTCTTCAATTTTTAAAGCATTTAATCCTTGTAAAACGGTCTGTAAATAAGCTGCAAAAGTAGTTGGTGACACAATAATCACTTTCTTCTCTTTAAAAGCATATTCGATTAAACTACGCGTATTAACCTTAACTGCACCGACTTCATTAACTAATAAATCATAATAAATAGCCTCAGAGGGGATAAACATAAAAGCAAAATCTAAAGTTCCTAATTTAGGATCAAT
>JAUVAE010000070.1 GCA_030591905.1 Candidatus Komeilibacteria bacterium | reverse complement strand
TATGTTTTAACTGATCAAAGAATTAAAAGATATTTAATAGGTAAGTCTAGCTGGAAAAAATATTTTTTAGTTGTTAGTCTAGGTATTTTATCAGCTGGACCCATTTATGCTTGGTATCCATTTTTAGCTGATTTAAAAGAACAAGGATTTAAAAATGGATTAATTAGTATTTTTCTTTATAATCGAGCTATAAAATTACCTTTTATTCCAATAATAATCTATTATTTTTCTTTAAAGTTTGTTATATTACTTACAGTGTTAATGATTATTTTTTCTATCATCAATGGAATGATAATCAATAAGTTTATTAAAAATTAATTTGAAAATTATATGATTATAGCGATTGCATCTACAAGTGGAGATTTTAAGGGGAATATTTCTGATCAGGGTGGTCGAGCTCCTTATTATTTATTACTTAATGAAAAAAATGAAATATTAGAAGCGTTAAAAAATCCTTTTGCTCAAGGAGGAGGAGGTGCTGGTTTTAGTGTAGCTAAGATGTTAGAACAAAAAGATGTCCAGAAATTAATAGCTGGTAAAATTGGAGATAATATGCAGGGTGCCTTACAAGAAAGAAATATAGAATATATATCAGCTAGTGGTTTAATTGAGGATTATTTAAAATAAATTTTATGCCCAGACCTAGACTATGTAGAAAAATTAGATTCAGAGCTAAAGTTAATTATTTTAAGCCTCAAGGTATTCCAATGAGGAATTTAAAAATAACTTCTTTAACTCATGAAGAGATGGAAGCTTTGCGTTTGAAAAATGTAAAAAATTTAGATCAAAATGAAGCTGCGCAAAAAATGAATACTTCTCAAAGTACTTTTCAGAGAATTTTGAGTTCAGCTTATCGAAAAATAAGTGAGGCTTTAGTAAATGGTAACGCTATAAAAATAGAAAAGTAATTTATTTAACTTATAAAAAATATAATGAGTATTTTTTGGATTATAATTTTAAGTTCTTTAGCGATGAGTTTAATAGCTCTAGTAGGTTTAGTAACTTTAATTCTAAGTGAAAGAGTTCTTAGAAAAATTATTTTACCCTTAGTAGCCTTCTCAGCAGGTGCTCTTTTAGCAGGAGCTTTTTTACATATGATTCCAGAAGCGATTGAAAGAACAGAGGATATTACCGGTATTTTTATTTGGGTGTTAATTGGCTTTTCTTTATTTTTTCTTTTAGAACAATTCATTCATTGGCATCATTGTCATCGAGTACCTTCAGAGCACAAACGTCCAGTTACTTCTCTTATTTTAATAGCGGACGGAATTCATTATTTTATTGGTGGATGAGCAATTGCCGGAGCTTTTTTAATTGATATTAAGGTGGGAATGGTTACTTGGCTAGTGGCTGCAGCTCATGAAATACCTCAAGAGTTAGGAGATTTTGGGATTTTAATTCATGGCGGATGGTCTAAGAAAAAGGCTTTAGTTTTTAATTTTATTTCCGCTTCAACTATAATTTTAGGGGGTATCTGTGCTTATTTTTTATCATCAAAAATAAATATTACATTTTTATTACCTTTTGCCGCTGGAAATTTTATATATATAGCTAGTTCGGATCTAATACCAGAGGTGAAACATGGATGTAGTGTTAAAAACAATATTTTGCATTTTATGTCATTTATTATTGGTGTGCTCTTGATATTTTTGGTAAAATTTATTAATGTATAGTTATTGTAATTTATAATTAAATAAGAAAATTATATGAAAAAAGTAAAAAAAGGTGTTAAACCGCAATTTATAGTAATTGTTGTTTTAATAATCGTTGTTTTAGGAATTTCTTTAGCTTACGCTATTAATCAGTCAGTTCTTAATAAAGAAAAACAAGTTAAAATAGAGGAGCTCCAGAAAAAAGTTAATAGTTTAACTGATTATGTTGAAAGTATACAAGTATCAGGAGGACAACAGAATCAACAGAATACTCCGCTTAGTGTGATAGGTCCTTGGCCAGAATATAGTAATGATATTTTTGGGTTTAGTTTAACTTTACCTGAAACTTGGGAGGGTTATTTAGTAACCGAAACTGCTAATTTTGTTGATTTTGGTTTTGAAGATCAAAATCCAATAGCTAGAATCAATGTTATTGGTCATGAACAATGGGATCAGGTTAGAGAACAAGAAAATAATGGTTTAGCGTATGTTGGCGAAACTGAAGAATTTGTAATTGTTTATAGTTTAGCTGCTCAAGCTGTTGATGAAAATATTCAAGCGTTAATATTAGAATTTCCAGAAATAATAGAAAGTTTAACTTTATTAGAAGGAGAGTTAATAGTGATGGATTATTCAAATGAAGTATTAGAAGAAGAAATGGAAGGAGACGAAATACCCGAAGTTCCAGAAGAATTATTAGAAGGAGAAGATATTCCATTAGAATAGGTATTAAAAATATCAGAAGAGCAAGAGAGTAATTTAATTAATATAAAATAATAGATTAATAGCATTCAACCTGTTAAATAATTTTATTAAGACTTGTCTAAATAGGACGATAGTTTTTAACTAGTGATTGAATAAAAATACATGAAAAATGTTAAAGAAAAATTTAATAGGTTGAAGAGAATTAGTATTTTTGGTGTTGTTTTATTTTTATTACTATTGGTTTGGATACCGATTTTTGATGCTTCTGCTCAAGAAAGTGTACAAATAGATGTTTTTTATAGTAAAACTTGTCCTCATTGTAAGGAGGCTAGAATTTTTTTAGTGGAATTAGATCAAAAATATTCACCAGATGAATTGATTATTAATCATCTTGATATAGCAGAGGATAATAATATTGATTTAATAAAGCAATTATATGTTAAATATAATGTTTCTCGTGAAAATTATGGAGCGGTACCGATTATGTTTGTGGCTGATAAATATATTTTAGGCTTTGGTAGTCAAACCGGAGATTTGATTGAAAATTATGTTGATGGATTAATTGCTGAGTGCCAAGAGAAAGAACATCAGAATTGTGAACATACTCAAATTAGTATTAATCCGGAGAGAATTGAATCAGAAAGAGAATTTAAAATTCCATTCATTGGCAAAATAGATATTAATGGTTATTCTCCTTTGCTTTTAAGTATTGTTGTTGGGACTTTAGATGGTTTTAATGCTTGTGCTATGGTCGCTCTAGGTTTTTTATTAGCAGTATTAGTTGCTACTAAAGCTAGAAAAAGAGTATTTTTAATCGGCGGAACATTTATCTTAGTTTCTGGTATTCTTTATTTTGTATTTATTTCCGCTTGGTTGAATATGTTTATGTTTTTAGGGTATTTAAAAATAATTACAGCCATAGTATCTGTGATTATTATTTTATTCGCTCTTTTTTTATTGAAAGATTATTATACGGGAGTGATATGTAAGGTCTGTGAGGTTGATCCTAATAAGACTGGATTTTTTACTAAAATACAGAAAAAGCTTTTTGTTAGAATGTCTAAATTATCTACTATGGAAATGTCTTTATTAGCTACATTAACAGGAGTTGCTATTGTGGCAGTTGGGATTAATATGGTGGAATTAGTATGTTCTTTAGGTTTTCCACTAGCCTATACTAAAGTTTTAACCTCTTATGGTCTATCAAAATCTTCTTATTATTTTTACCTATTAGTTTACGTTGTATTTTACATGATAGATGATTTTATAATTTTTACTATTGCTGTGATTACTATGAGAATTACTAAGGTTTCTGATAAATATCTTAGAGTAGTAAAATTAATAAGTGGAATTGTTCTTTTATTTTTAGGTTTATTGATGTTATTTAAACCAGAATTATTGATTTTTTAATTGAATTATGAATCGACATATAAAAATATTATTTGTACTATTAGGAATTATTTTAATAATTCCTAGTTTAGTCTTGGCTGAAGGTGTGATTAATCTATATGAAAAAGTTGAAGACTCTAAAGAAGAGATGATTTACGAATCATTTCCACAAGAAAAAAATGAAATAGAACATAATACTTTTCGAGCTCAAGTTATAGAGATTTTAGAAGAGAAAGTGATAATTAATGAAGCCGGAGAAGAAATAAAACAACAGAATTTAAAATTAAGAGGCCTTAATTCAGATTTTGATAATGAAGAATTTATTTTTTATGGGATAGGCGATATAGAAGTTGTTTTAAGTCAGAATTATAAGGTAGGAGATAAGGTAATTGTTTCTCATAATCAATATCCAGACGGAGAGAGTGTTTATTATATTATTGATTTTGTCAGAAATGGTCAGATTTATTTATTAGCTTTAATTTTTGTTTTGATTGTAGTATTAATTGGTCGCTGGAAAGGTTTGAGAGCAATTATTAGCTTATTGATTACTTTTTTTATTATCTTAAAATTTATTTT
>JAUVAE010000024.1 GCA_030591905.1 Candidatus Komeilibacteria bacterium | reverse complement strand
CTTCAAAAGTTTCATCAAGTATTTCTCTAACTTCAGGACTTATATCTTCTTCAAGATATAGTTTTTCCTTTTCTTGCGTGATGTTAGATATAAGCGTATCGCTTTTAGGCATATTCTTATTAAAATTCACATCCTCCTTACTACTCTCTTCATTTTGAACAAGATTAAGATTCGGTAATGAATTACTTGAGATCATTTCTCCAAATATATTATCAAAAATCTCTTTAACTTCAGGACTAATATCTTCTTCTGCGTAAAATCTCTCTTTCTCTCTTAATATTTCTAAATCCTGAGAATTATCACTATTCTGATTATATTCTTGTTTTTTCTTTTCCTTATCAATCATTTCTTTTAAAGCACCTTATTTCTCTTAATTTTATTATTATTAATTTAGGTTAAAGAACCCAGGTCAGAAAAGAAAGCTTTAGACGTATCTTTCTTTACAAGATTTCTAATTTTTTTAATAATTTTGCTAGTTTCATATTGAATTAATCCCATATTTGTAGTCTTTGGAAAAATAATTAATAAAAGAACATTTGAGTATACTCTTGAAATCATAATAGTAAAATCTGCATCACTATTTTCGTTAAACCCAGCATCAATCTTTATTTGTTCAAGTATTTTATTAACGTTAATAATTTCTATCCCCCTTTCTGCCATTGACAAAATACTTGCTGAAATTGCAGCAAAATTTTGTGTTATTTCATCATCTTCATCGTTCTCACTATTATTTACAATAATTAATCCATCTTCAGTAATTAAACTTGCCCTAACAATTCTCAAATCTTTTTTTAGTGTATCCAATAATTGAACCAGGCTCTCTCTTATATCTGACACTTTTTTCACCTTTTTTTTTTAATTAATTTTTTTAAATTTTCTTAAAATAAAATTTATTTTTTTAAATTTTTTAAAATAGAAAAAAAATAATTCAAGGTTTTATCCAAGAACTAATTTAACTCTATCTAATGCCATATTGATTTCAAAATCTATTAATCCAATTTTAGCGTCTGAGGGTGCTAATGCAATTAATACTGCTTGACTTAATTGATGTAAGATTATTAATTTATCATTTCCCGTTATAATAATTGAACCCGTTTTACCTGATTGCAAAGTACTTGCAACTCTATTACCAACTGAAGTTAGAGCTGCAGTCATCGCAGCTAACCCTTTTTCATCTACATCACTATGTAAAGCACTAGCCATCATTTGTCCTTTTAATGAAACTAAAGCACTATTATTAACTTCACAGTTTTTTTCTAATTCTTTTAAGATAGATTTAATTTTATCAATTTTTGCGCTCATTTTATAATACCTCCTTTTTTAAAAATAATTTTTTAGTTAATAGTAAATTTTTTTATGTTAATATAGTAATTAAGTCTGATTATATAAATATATCTATTTTTTATAAAAAAACCCTTTTCTCTTAAATATTTTATTAAAGGAAATATGATATATTTAAATATAAGTTAGTTTTTATATAAATTAATAAAAAAACTTCTTTATTAATATATAATTTTGAGGTTATTATATTAAATGGAAAAAAATAAATTTAAAATTTTTATTACTGGATTTTTTAATGCTGGGAAAACAACTTTAATTCATACTCTAGATGATAAAGCTATATCTGTAGAGACGAAACTAGCAGAAGAATATGAACCAGGAAAAACTCATACTACAACTGGTTTTGATTTAGGAAGGCTTGTTTGGGTAAGACCAAATTTAAATTTCGATACAGAAGGTGTTTTAATGAGTAAATCTGAATATTTTCGAGATAAAAAGGAATATTCTGGATGGCATATTATTAATGTTGAGTTAAAAGGGAGCCCTGGTCAGATACAATTTAAAGCTGTACGTCATATTCTAGGAAGAGGAAGTGATGGTGTCATTTTATTAATTGATGGATGTGATTTAGCTAATATTGGAAACGCTTTAGTAATAAGAGAAGAAATAACTACTAATCTTGGAAAAAACATCCCCTTAAATATTATAGCAAATAAGGCAGATAGAGAGGATTATTATGGAAATGAGATGATTTCTGATTTGATAGGCGAGGAAGTATATAAAGGATCTGTTTTGGATAATATTGGAATTAAAGATGCTATAATAAATACCCTTAAAATAATTGTTAATAAATCAAATGATAATTTTAACTTAAAAGGTAAGGTGGTTGCCTAATATGGATATATCTATAGAAAATCAAATAAAAAAACTTTTAAAACCATTTAGAATTAGAACAGGGGTAACAACTTCTTTCTTATTTAATAACGATGGCTTAATAATAGCAATTGATCAAGAATCATTAAGCGAAGATGAAGATTTTTATCAATCGATAAGTGCGATATGTGCTGGTATAATATCATTTGCAGAACAAGGAATATTGATGACAGATAGCTCAAATAATGTTAAAGATATAGTAATTCAGGGGGGTAATCAAATAGAGAGTGATAGTTTTACAATAACAATTGACTTTATTAGTAATGAAATAATTTTTGCCTGTATTTTTCCTTCAGTTTTGAATTATAGTGTAATTAAGTTTGAATTGAAGAATACAACTCAATCATTAATTAAGTTATTTAATAATGATAATATGAGTAAGAATGCCTCAATACAACAAATTAAAACATAAACACATACATTAAATAAGGTGATTGAAATTATTGAGATAAAAAAGGATGTATTATATGGATTAAATTCATGCCCAGAATGTCAAGGGAACTTAATTTCGGTAGTTGAAAGAGGAGAGACCGTTTGCTATCAATGTGGTTTAATTATAAGCGAAAAAGAATTAGCTCTCAATCACAGTGGTCCAAGAATATATACAGCTGAACAATCTAGAGAAAAAGCAAGAACAGGGAGTCCAACGTCTCAATTATTTCCAGATATAAGTTTTTGTGTGATACATAATAATAATACTCAAAATCCCCATTTAAAACGTGCAATAAAACTTAATTCCTATATCCCTTGGGATAAAAAAAAAAAATTAATTGCTATTATAGAATTGAAAAGGTTAAGTCACAATTTAGGTATACCTGAATATATTAAAAAAGCTACTTTAGAGCTTTATGAAGAAGCAGTTAATAGAAACATGATTAAAGGAAGATCAATAAAAGGAATGATTATTGCATGTTTATTTTATGTTTGTAAAATTAAAAAAATACCAAGAACTTTCCAAGAAATTTGTATGGAATCATCAATTGCTCCAAAGAAATTAAAAAAATATTATCTCAATTTGGTCAAAGAATTAAATCTAAAGACTCCCATTAATAATCCAATTGCTAATGTTACTAGATTTATAGCTAATCTAGGATTAGATTTTGATACAGAAAAATTAACTATTAAAATATTAGAAGAATATTTCAAAAATAGTTCTACTGGTGGAAAAAACCCAAATGGTTTTTGCGGAGCCGCAATTTACTTAGCATCAAAATTAAGAAATAAAAGGATAAATCAGAAAGTCATTGCCAATATTATTGGAATTACTGATACAACACTTCGAAACAGATATCACGAGATTATTAATAAAATAAATTTTAATAATATTAGATAAAGAGGAGATTACAATTATTAAGAACGAATTTGAAAAAACTCAAATTTTTAATTTTTATAAAATAAATGAAATAAAAAATAAGAAGTCCTATCTAAATTTGTTAGATAGCTTCCCTTTTTCAATATTTATATTACAATTTGATATGACAGTATATTTTTGCAATCATGTAGCAGAATTATATTTAGGCGTATTAAATAGCAAGGTTCAAGGTAACTCTTTTTTCAATCTTTTTACATTTTCGGCTAATAAAAAAGAAGAAGTTAAGGAAATAATAAATAATGTAATGTTGATTAATTATTCTGAAGTAAACGAATTAGATTTTATTAATCAAAATGGTTGTAAAACATGGGTTGAGATGTTTTTCTCTAGAATAAATATTGAGGGGAATAACTTTATTCAAGTAGTTTTATTAGATATAACAGAGAGGAAGCTAGCAGATACTATAATAAAAGAAGAAAATGAAAGATTGAGATCACTCAATGAATTAAAAAAGAATTTAACTGCTAAGACTTCTGAAGAATTGAAAAACCCTTTAAATGTTATGTCAAAGGCATCTCATTTACTTCTAGAAACATATAAAGATAAATTGGATGAAAATGCAATTAGATTATTAGAACTAATTAATAATGGAGGAGAGACATCTTTGAATTTGGCTAGTAAAATTGTAGATATTTCCAGAATAGAATCAAACGAATTAATTCTAAATAAACAAACTGAAAATTTAGTCGAAATTATAAAAAACTCTTTAAGAACAGTTTTGCATAATAATAACCAATATAATTCTTTCATTGATTTAGATTTATCTGAAGATGTTTATTCATTTATTGATAGATCACGAATAGAGCAGGTATTAAAAGAAATATTAACCTATATAATTTTAAATACAAATAATGATAGCAATCTTTCAATTAGCCTTCAAAAAGTTAGGAACTTTGGAGAAATTCTGATAAAAACACAGTTTAATTTAGGTTTAGAGAATAAAATGGACTACCAATTTCATTTTATAAAAGAAATAATTGAATTACATCATGGTCAAATGCTTATAGAATCATTAAGCGGGCTATATAAATCATCAATAAAAATTCTTCTACCCATAAAAAATTGGAAGGATAAGGTAATTCAACTTTTAGTATTATATAAATATGGTATTCCTCTATTTGACTACTCATTTAGTAACCATTCTACTAATAGTAATGACTCTATAATAGTATCAGGAGGGATTGTCGGATTAATGACTATTTTAAAAGTGATAACTCATGGAAAATCTCCAATAAAATATATAAATCATGGAGATTGTACAATCATTTTTGAATTAAATAAATCAAGGGATATTATTTTTGTTTTGATTGTGAAAGAGCATTTAAAAATATTTGAATACACACTTGGCAATTTAATTAATGAATTTGATGTGATCTATAAGGATTTAGTTAAGAATATAGAAACAAGTTGTTCAGCTAGGCAAAATTGGGAAGAAGTGGGGTTATTAGTTGAAAAATATTTTAAAAACTGATATTACTTTATAGAAGAATCTTATTTTTTTTTCATATCTTTAACAAATTTCAATAAATATAATTTTTAAATCTTAATTATTTAATTTTTTAATTATTTCTATGTAAATTTATATAAAAAACAGAAGGCTTAAATATAAGATTTTGACAAAAAGGATGTTTATATATATAAATATTATTATTTATTTAAAAAATAAAAAATAATAAAAAATAAAAAAGGAGTGATAATTATGCAAGAAATAATAGGACAATTTCTAATAATGCTTATTAAACTATTTAAGGAGTTTAATGAAGAATTTCTCGAGCAAGCTGCTAAGGAACTAAATATGAAACCAGAGGATATTAAGCCAGATGGCTGGTATCCCGTTGATAAAACTATTATCGCCTTAGAGAAATTAAGTGATGATGCAAATCAAGGTGTTGGAAAATTAGTAGTTGCTTCGAATCCAGATGTTATTAAGGCGTTGAAACCTGATTCAACCCCTAAGGATTTAACCTCTATATTAAAGACTAATATTTCCAAAAGTTTTAAAGGAGAAAATATATTTTCATTAATGACAATTGTAGATTCTGGTCCTGATTCTCTCGTAGTAAAAACTAAAATGTATCCATTTACTGAAAGTTTTGTTAAAGGTCTTATTTTAGGCTTTTTACAAATCTTAAAAATCCAAAATATCCATATTGTTAAAACAGATGAAGATGGTTCTCAAATATTTACCATAAAATGGCAATAATTAATTTTTAATCTTTTTTTTATATTATTTTTTCCGTGCTAATTTTTTTATAGTAATTATGCTTAAATTATATTTAGTTATTACTAGCCATTCAATTCAAGATTTAATTTTGGTTCTCCCCACATGTGGATGAAACCTGAAAGAAAAATTGGCAGGATGGTGACTGAGTTGAAACTCTCATAGAGCATTAGGCCGCCATAAAATGGTAAGCCTCGAGAATAAACCTGGATAAAACTCAGAGAAGCTGTCTAATGGGCTTGTAATAACTCTCCCTTAATTTTAGGGTGTCAGCTAAACATATCGGATTAGGAGAGTTCAGAGAGACACATTATAACCAATAATGGATTATATTTAGCTAGAGTTTTGTCAATTTTTTAAGGTTTTCTTATCAGTAACATCATGAAAAAAAGTTCCTATGCTCTGAAACGAATTTTAATTCGTTGAGGATTCTTTCTTTAAATTCTTATTTTTAAGAAATAAATAATATTTTCAGAATATAATTATTAAAAACCTTAGTATCATTTGACATACTTTTTATTTAGCCTGAAACTAAAATATAAAACAATTCTATATAACAATCTGTTTAATGTTAATAAAAGGGGTTATGATATTGAGTATTTTCTTGTCGAGAAAATATTGTTCTTTCCTTAATTTCCTTATCGATCAATCCTTCGATGTGGCAAAGATATTCGTATTCGTCTTTTAAACAGAGCGTAATTGCAACTCCGCGCTTATTCATGCGAGAAGTTCTCCCTATTCGATGGACATAATTCTCAGGGTATTTTGGAATGTCGTAATTAAAAACATGCGAAATATTATTGATATCCAAACCTCTGGCTGCAACATCTGTGGCAATGAGTAGGTTAATCTTATGCGCTTTAAAAGCTTTTAAAATTTTCTCTCTTTGATGTTGAGACAAGTCTCCAGAAATGAGATCCACGTTATATATGAAATTATCTAACGACTTTAACCTCTTGACTAACCAAGCCGCAGTTCTTTTCGTGTTCACGAAGACTAGAAGGTGCTCTGGTTTTTCTCTCCTCAGTATTTTAAGGAAAGTTTTCAGTTTATCTCCATATCTCTCAATCAGATAATAGAACTGTTTTGTATTTCCAACAGTTAAATCATCTCTGCTTAAGTTTAAAAATTCGAAACTATTTTTCGAATATTGTTTCACTAATTCTCTGATTCTGTTATCAAAGGTCGCAGAGAATAGCATGAATTGGTATTCTGAATGAATTTGGTTTAAAATGTATTTCACATCTGGTGTGAAACCCATGTCAAACATTCTATCAGCTTCATCAACGACAACAAACCTAATTTCATTTAATCTTAACTTTCTTCTTTTGTACAAATCAATTATTCTTCCAGGAGTTCCAATGATAATACTTATGCCGTTTTCTAGTTTATTTATTTGATTATTTATAGAAACTCCGCCATAAATCGGAAAAGCTTTGACTCTTGAATTTCCCAAATCTCTAACTACTTCGTATATTTGATTTGCTAACTCTCTCGTTGGAACCAAGATTAGAGCTTCGTTACGCGTAAATTTAAGGTTTTCTATTATTGGAAGTATAAAAGCTAAAGTTTTGCCACTACCCGTTCTCGCTTGAGCCATTATGTTTTGACCCTTTAAGATTAGAGGTATAGCTTTTTGTTGGACAGGCGTGGGTTTATTAATGTTGATTTTTTTTAACGCGTTAGCGTTATGTTCGTTAATTCCTAATTCTGTAAAGTTCAATTTATTTGTTCACTAAAAATATCTTTCTTTTCTCACTCTAAATCAAGTATTATAATTATTTGTGAAAGATAAACTTTTCTAAAATTCTGATTTTTGATAAAAATAGTGTTTTGAATTAATTTAATATACAATTAAATCTTAAAAACAACTTCTTTGGTCAAGCTATCGAGTTTCATTAACTTTTGGTAGATAAAGGTTCTAACCTTCTCAGGAGTTATTTTTGGGTTGTTGAATACTAAATCTTGTACTACGGTATGATATTTCTGGCTTTTTTTTGCCAATTTTCTATGGAGTTCATTCTTGTCGTCGTATAATGGTATTGGAAAAGAGAAAGGTCTTTTATGAATGTGCCTACTCGATTTTATGAGCTTAATGTTTTTCGAAAGTATTAGAGAGTTGAAAATTGCCGATAGATAATGCGCCTCGTTTTGTGAATCGGTTGAATAGTAGTAATTTTCT
>JAUVAE010000071.1 GCA_030591905.1 Candidatus Komeilibacteria bacterium | reverse complement strand
TGGAATGGAATATAAAGAAATTGCAGTTTTATTTAGAGCGGCTAATCATTCTCAGCTTTTAGAAATGGAATTAAATCGCAGAGGTATTGATTATGAAATGCGAGGAGGTTTTCGATTTTTTGAAAGAGCTCATATTAAAGACGTGATTGCTTATGCGCGAATTATTCATAATATTAAAGATGAAATTGCTTGGTCCCGAGTTTTAAAATTGTATGAGGGTGTTGGTATTGCTACCGTTAAGAAAATTTATCAGCAAGTTTCTAAGATGAGAGATTTAGAAGATTTATTAGCTTTAAATATTAATATTTCTGGTAAGGCTAAAGTTTCTTGGGATGAGTTTTTCAAAGTACTTCAAGTTTTAGAAAAACATAAAAAAGAGAAGCCGGAAAAGTTACTAAGATTAATAATTGATTTTTACACTCCTTATTTAATGTCGGAGTACACAGATTATCGTCAGCGAAAAGATGATTTAAATCAATTAGCTTTTTTTACAATTAATTATGAAGATTTAGAACTTTTTTTGGCAGAAGTCGCTCTACAAGAAAGTTTTAGTTTAAAAAATAAGGAAGATAAAAGTAAAAAGGTAATTTTAACTACTGTTCATCAGGCTAAAGGATTAGAATGGGATGTTGTTTTTGTTTTAAACTTATCTAATCAGGGATTTCCACATCCTCGTTGTGTTGAAGAAGCAGAATATGAAGAAGAAAGAAGATTATTTTATGTAGCAATCACTAGAGCTAAAGATTATCTATTTCTTTCTTATCCAACATCAATTTATAGATATGGTAGTTATGAAAATTTAGAACCATCTGATTTTATAAAGAATATTAGTAGTGATTTATTAAATTATAATGAGTTAGCTCACCAGGCTAGGGAATTATCAGGAGACGGAGTGGAATATATTGAATCGTCAGATTGGTAAAATTTCATTTTTAGGATTATAATATAGACATGGTAAAAAAAGATACAATAGTTTTAGATCTCGAGACCAAAAAAACTTTTGACGAGGTTGGTGGTCAACACAATAAACACTTACTAGGTGTTTCTTTTGTTGGAGTTTATTCTTATAACCAAAAAAAGTATTTAGGTTATAAGGAAGAAGAATTTGATGAGCTTTTAAAATTATTTAAAAATACAGAATTAATAATTGGTTTTAATAGTAAGTATTTTGACCTCCCGGTTTTGCAGCCCTATTATGATAAGTTTGATTTATTAAAAATTCCTCATTTAGATATCTTAGAAGAGATAACAAATGAATTAGGACATCGTTTAAAGCTAGAAAGTGTAGCTCAGAGTACTTTAGGATATGGAAAGTCTGGTAGTGGACTAGATGCTATAAAATATTTTAGAGAAAATGACTGGGAAAGCTTAATAAAGTATTGTTTGGATGATGTAAAGGTAACTAAAGAAGTTTATGAGTATGGTTTAGATCATGGACATATTTTTTATACTAATTATGGAAATAAAGAAAAAATATTAGCTTCTTGGGCCGAGAAAAAAAATATAAAAATTGAAGATTTAATTAAAGATGCTTTTAAAAAGGGAAAACAATTAGAAATAGATTATATAGATGATGAGGGCAATGTTACTAAGAGAAAAATTGATATTAAACGCATAGAAGGAACAAAAATAAAAGCTCATTGTCATTTACGAGATGCTATTAGAAAATTTGATTTATATAAGATAAAAAAAGCCAAGATAGTTGGTAAGATGGCAAATTTTCAAGGATTTTTATTTTAGGAGAAAATAAATTTAGAGAAACTACTTTTTAAAAGAGTAGTTTTTTAATTAACAAAAAAGACCCCTTTTCATTATGCTGTATCAGCGAAAAGGGGTCAAAATTACATTTCAACAATTTTTGTTCAATTTTCTATAATTGGTAATTTCTAGGAACAATTTTTATGTCCTTATAAGTTTTCCCAACATTTATAAGGACAATTGTTTGTCACCTTTAGTGCTCCGAAACCTTAAATCAAGAGTTGCATCATAAATTGAGCTTTGTTCTTCTATGAGTAGAAGAGGCTCATTGGTTTCAGAGGACAGTTCTGGAGCTTCTGTTATAATGGCAAATAGATCTTTTTCTAGTAATGACTCAAAGAGATATTTCTCTTGAGATGTTATAATAAACTCAGTCTCAACGAGACAAATTTCCATTGGTATACTAGTTATGAAGATCATTGTTTGACCAATAATAAGTAGTTGCACTTATCCTCCTTTGTATAATATCTAATTTAGATATTATCTTATCAAGAAAGTATTGTCAAGAAAAAAAGCCTACAATTATTGCAGGCTTTGCTGGAAAGAGAGACTAGAATTTGTTATTAACCCAATTTATTTTTTGAGGAAACAAATTTAACAAGTGAACAGCTAAGTTCTTCTAATCTCTCAATTCCATTATTTCATATATTTTTCTAATTATATACTATATTCTATATTTGTCAAGGGTTTTTATCTATTATACTTGACAAAATAATGAGAAAGCTCTAAGATAAACGGATAACTAAATTAGTTATTAGACATTAATTATTAATTTTAGTCTCTTGAAAGGTAATTATTATGTTTAGTTCTCGTCTTAAGAAAAAATTTTTAAAAACTAAAATAATTTTATTTTTAGTTTGTTTTAGTTTATTTTTTAATTTTAATCTAAGTCAGGCAAATCCAATAAATAAGGTTAATAATCAAAAATATCCTAAAATAGCTAATTATTTTTTAAGTTGGTCTTTAAGTGATGAAGATGTTCAAGAATTAGTAAAGTGGGATATTTTGATTTTAGACATGGAAAATCAAGTTAATAATAAAGAAAAGTTGGAAGAACTTAGAAAATTAAATCCAGACATTTTAATATTAGCCTATGTTCCGGCTGAAGAAATTGCCTATGAGAGCGTTAATTATAATATTACTAGATTAAGAGAAGAATTAGCATCAAGTGTTCCAGAAAGTTGGTATTTACATGACTCAGCTGGAAATAGATTAAGTTTTTGGGAGCCTTCACAGGTAATGAATATTACAGATGATGCTCAATTAAAAAATGGTCAGAGATGGACTAATTTTTTAGCAGATTTTGTAAAAAATAAAATATTATCCACTGGTTTATGGGATGGTATTTTTTATGATAATACTTCTCATGACATGTCTTGGCTTAATGATGGAGATATAGATTTAAATAATGATGGTCAAAAAGAAAGTCCTTCTTATATTGATATTGAATGGAAAAAGGGAATGATGAAACTTTTAAGATTAACTAGGGAAACTAATGATGAATTTATAATAATTGGAAATTCTGCTTCTGATCTTGATTTTCAGGAGTATTTAAATGGTCGAATGTTTGAAAATTTTCCTACTCCTTGGGAGCTTGATGGAGAGTGGGATAGTATAAGCGATTTATATTTAAATAAATTTCCAGAAAAAAGCATAGATCCTAATGTTTATGTTATAAATTCCAATACAAACAATACTGGAGTGATGGATAATTATAGGAAAATGCGTTTTGGTTTAACTAGCACCTTATTAGGCAAGGGATATTATTCTTTTGATTTTGGAGACAGATCTCATACTCAAACTTGGTGGTACGATGAATATGAATCTTTTTTAGGGCAAGCTGAGTCAGGGGCTTATAATTTATTGGATAGAGATAATCAAAATATAAAACCTGGTTTATGGAGACGTGATTTTGAAGATGGTATTGTAGTCGTTAATTCTACAAAAGAATATCAAACTTACATCTTTTTGAAAGAGAGTTTTGAAAAAATAAAT
The DNA here is from genome assembly GCA_030591905.1 of Candidatus Komeilibacteria bacterium. GTDB lineage: Bacteria > Patescibacteriota > Patescibacteriia > UBA1558 > S5-K13 > JAIOTH01. The sequence continues at coordinate 558 of JAUVAE010000071.1, read as the reverse complement.
GGTCAACAAGATAGAAGAGTTAATAATGGATCTAAAATTAATTGGTTAAGAATGGCTCCAGAAGATGGCGTTGTTTTGTTAAAAATAAATACAAATATTGTCGAAGATAATTATTGGAATGGAAGTTTTATGCGAATATTTAATTCTAGCGGAACACAAAAAAGAAATGGATTTTTTGCTTTTGAAGAAGCTTATCAGGGTAATGTGGAAATATTAAAGAGTGATTTAGATAATGACGGTAAACTAGAAACATTAGTGAATGGCAGAGGAATGATTTCTATTTATAAGGATGGGGAAAAAGTAAAAAGCTTTTATCCCTATACGGAAAATTTTAAGGAGCATATTTCTTTTACAGTTGGTGATTTAGATAATGATGGTAATAAAGAAATCATAACTGGAGCTGGTCCTGGTGGAGGTCCGCATGTTAGAATATTTAATAAAGACGGTGAATTAGTAAATCCAGGTTGGTTTGCTTATAATCCTGGCTTTTTAGGTGGTATCTCAGTAGCTGTTGGTGATTTAGATAATGATGGTAATAAAGAAATCATAACTGGAGCT
>JAUVAE010000083.1 GCA_030591905.1 Candidatus Komeilibacteria bacterium | reverse complement strand
TATCATCTGTTATTCCTAGGGCAAAATTTTCAAATAGTGATAAAGCATTAGCAAAAGTTACCTCGAATTTTCTAGCATCATCTGGATTAACATACCAAATCCTACCACCTTGATTTACTTGTAATAATAATTTACCTTTTAATCTATTTGATAAATTTGTATTTTCTATTCCGCAAACTCTAGTTAAAAAAGGCTCACCATTAATACAATTTTCAGGATAAGATGAAATTATTGTTCTTGATTGTTGATTATCTATACAATTACTCCAATTAGAATAAACCCAGTCATTACAAATAATATCTTCATTACAGGATTGATATATAATAGGTTCTACACTTGGTTCCCCAACACATCCAGAAGGAGTATGATGTAATATTATTCTTTCTTGTTGATTATCTATACAATCACTCCAATTAGAATATATTCTTCCTGTACAAGGAATACAGTCTTGTGTTAAAACAACATTTCCCTCAACTCCTCCCTGACAATTATCAGGGATATAGTTTTCAACAATTCTGTGTTGTATATTATTAATACATTCATTTTCCCAATCAAAATAAATGATATCTGTACAAGTAGGGATACATGATGTTTCTGTAATAGATTCAACTGCATTACTGCAAGGATGGATAAATATCGTATCTTGACCGCCAGTACTTATATTACATCCTGTAGGATGTTTTTCTATTATTTCCCTAGTTTTAATACCGTTACTATTACATTCACTCCATTCTGAATAAACATAGTTAGTACAAGGATAATCACATTCTATTGGTTCTCCAAGTAAACCCAGTATACAGAATCCTTTTAAAGGGAAAGTTATTATAATTAATATTAGTAATAAGAAATATTGTTTTTTCATATATTTATTTTAATTTTTTCTTAAACAATTTTTCACCAACTTCAGGATTGGCTTTACCATGAGATTCTTTCATTAACATTCCTACAAAATATTTTATTAAATTTATTTTACCATCTTTATATTGCTCAACTTGTTCAGGATTATTTTTAATAATGTTTTCAACTAATTCTTCAATTTCTGATTCATTACTAATTTGTCCTAGGTCATTTTCTTCGATAATTTGAGAAGGGTCTCCTCCACTTTCAAACATAATCTTTAATATCTTTTGAGCATTAGAACTATTTACTTTGGCTAAATAAATAGTTTTAATAAATTCGGCCATATTTTCCGGATTTATTTTTAACTCTTCTATTGTAATATTAGCTTCGTTCATTAATTTAAATAATTCTGAAGTAATCCAGCCTTTAATTAATTTTAAAGCTTTCTTTTTGTTATTTTCCCAAAGTTCATTCTCAGTCTCGCTAGTACTTTCTAATTCAGAAATTAGCCAGTCCCTGAATTCCGAGACTACATTCTCGAAGTATTCACTAATGTTTTTATTATCTATTAAAGTATTAACATCTCCTAAACTTAATTCATATTCTTTCATGAATCTTTCTTTTTTAGCACTAGGTAATTCTGGTAATTCAGCTTTAATTTTTTTGATAATCTTATCTTCAATAATTAAAGTTGGAATGTCTGGTTCTGGGAAATAACGATAATCATTAGCTAATTCTTTTGATCTTTGGAGTTCAGTTATTTGTTGAGAATCATTCCAACCGCGAGTAGTTTCTTCCTTTGGTGGTTTATTGGTATTCCAAAGTTCAGTTTGTCTTCTAATCTCATATTCTAAAGCTTTTTCTACAGATTTAAATGAGTTCAGATTTTTTATTTCAGTTTTGGAATATAAATTTTGATCCCCTTCTGGTCGCATGGAAATATTAACATCACACCTTAATTGACCTTTTTCCATATCAGCATCAGATATTTCTAAATAACGACAGATTCTTCTTAAATCTTGAACAAAGATTCTAGCTTGGGCTGGTGTTTTAATATCTGGTTTGGTAACAATTTCAGCCAATGGTGTGCCAGCTCGATTAAAATCAATTAAACTATTTTCTTTTTGATGAGTATTTTTAGCAGCATCATTTTCTAAATGTAATCTTTCAATGCCAATCCTAATTTTTTCTTTTACTGTTTTTAAAACATAATGTCCTTCTTCCGATAATGGATGTTCAAATTGAGATATTTGATAACCAGTAGGTAAGTCAGGATAAAAATAAGATTTTCTTTCAAAGACAGATTTTTTATTTATTTTTAAATTCAAAGCTAAAGCCAATTTAATCCCATAATTAACCACTTCCTTATTTAAAACTGGTAATGTTCCTGGATGACCAGTACAAATTGGACAGATAAGTGAGTTAGCTTCTTGATTATTAGCATCATTAGAACAAGAACAAAACATTTTTGATTTTGTTTTTAATTGAACATGTATTTCTAATCCGATAACTGGTTCTAATTTCATCCTGTTAAATGGTTATTTATTATTTTGTATCTATATTTAAAAGTATTCTATTCTGACAAATCTTGTTAAACTATTTTTAGGAATTGATTTAACAGGATAAATATATTTTTTTTAATTTAAAAGTTTACATTTTTTCTACTATTTCTATTCCCAGTAGTTTCAAACCATTATGTAGGACTTGTTTTACGGAGCTTACTAGTAATAAGCGCATTTTCATTACTTCTTGATCTTCAGTAATAACCTTACAATTATTATAGAATTCATTATATTCTTTGGCTAGGTTAATTAGATAGTTAGCTAAATGATTTGGTTGATATGTTTGAGATACATTAATTAAAGCATCTGAAAAAGAATTTAATCTTTTGATAATAGTGATTTCTTCCTTTTCTTTAATAGTATTAAAATCTATTTTAGAACTAATTTTAATATTTGCCTTTTTAATAATACTAGATGATCGAGCATAAGTATATTGTAAATAAGCACCAGTTTCTCCGTCGAAAGATAAGATTCTGTCCCAATTAAATTCTATATTTTTAGTTCGGTCATTTTTCAAATCTCCAAAAATTAAAGATCCAATACCAATTTTTTTAGCTACTTCTGCTTTGTTTTTTAATTCGGGATTTTTTTCATTAATAATTTTAGTTGCTAGCTCAATGGATTTATTAATTACATCTTCTAAAAAAATAATTTTTCCTTTTCGAGTTGACATTTTGCCTTCGGGAAATCTAAATAAACCAAAATCAACATGAATAAATTTATTATTATTAAGTTCCATTAAATCTAAGACTTTAAATAATTGTTGAAAATGTAACTTTTGTTCAGAACCAACCACATATAAAAGTTTTTCTGGGTTAAATTTTTTAAGTCTATAAAAAGCAGTAGCTAAATCACGAGTATGATAAGTGCTAGTGCCATTAGATTTTTTTAATAATAAAGGTGGCATTATATATTTTTCTAAGTCTACAATCAGAGCCCCTTCAGATTTTTTAGTTTCAATTTTCTTTTTTACTTTTTGAACTGTTTTTTCTAATTTATTATTATAGAATGCTTCACCAGCAGTATAATCAATATTTATATTTAAGGTTTTATATATTTTATTAAACTCCTTTAAGCTTAATTTGCTAAATTTTTTCCAAAGTTTTGTTACTTGAGGATCTTTGTTTTCTAATTTTTTAAATTTTTCCCTAGCTTTTTCGTTTAATTCGTCATTTTTCTCAGCTTCTTCGTGAAATTTTACATATAAAGATAGTAGATATTTAATGGGGTCTTTTTTTAATTCTTTTTCATTGCCCCATTCTTTATAAGCATAAATTAATTTTCCGAATTGAGTTCCCCAGTCGCCCAGATGATTAACTCCAATTGATTTATAACCTAAAAAATTAAAAATATTATAAAGAGCC
>JAUVAE010000019.1 GCA_030591905.1 Candidatus Komeilibacteria bacterium | reverse complement strand
GGCTGATTTTCAAGTTACTAGTGGAAATCCAATTTTGGGAATTTATAAGTCAGAAGCAAACGTTTATTCAAGTTCTAATTACTATGATGTTGAGATTAAGCAATTAGTTAATGTCGAAAGTGATGAAACATATCATTGTTCATTTTATGCAAAATCTAATGATCCGATGATGATTAAGTTTAATTTGGGCAGAGATATATCTCCTTGGGATAACTATGGATTATGGAAGGAAATTACAACTGAAAGTGATTGGCGAAAATATCAATATATTTTCAATTGCGAAGAGAATGATGATTTGGCCAGATTTGCTTTTCAGATTGGTGAAATTCCTGGACATTTGTATCTAGATCAGGTTATTCTTGAGAAGATTGACGAGATATTGCCACCAGATGATAATTTATTAGCTAATGCTGGATTTGAATTAGGACATTATGCTCCTTGGCGAATAGGAGATCTTAATGGTATAGCAGAATATTACACTGATGTTTTTGAGTTTTATAATGGGCAATATTCTATGTTTATTGATCCTAATCAATCCGATGAACATTTTCAAGTTCAACTGGAACAATTAGTTGATATTCAGGCCGAAGAACTTTATCATGTTTTATTCTATGCTAAAGCAGAAGAAGCTCGGAGTGTGTTTTTAGAGCTTTATCATGATGGTCCACCGTGGACAAATTATGGACTTTGGAATGAAGTCAATATTGGAACAGATTGGGCTTTGTATGATGTTCAGTTCACAGCAAGTAATTCTGGTAGACATCGTTTGGCAATGCATTTTGGTCATCAAGATATTGGTATTTGGATTGATGATGTTTTTGTAACTGGTACTAGGATTAATGATAATGAAGAGACTGAAGAACCCACAGTGATTTCTTTGTCTCAAAATCATCCTAATCCTTTTAATCCAGAAACTCGTATTAATTACAATGTTTCTGATATGAATTCAGAATTAGTGATCTATAATATCAAAGGACAGGTTGTTAAAAGTTACAACTTAGATCCTGATAGAGGATTTGTTATTTGGTCTGGTTTAGATAATGGGAATAAAAAGGTTTCTACGGGAGTCTATTTATATACTATTAAAACTAGAAATCAGAGAACTCAAATAAGAAAAATGATTCTTATGAAGTAGTGCTATGCTTTACAAGCTACCTTGTAATGAATTAAACCCCTCACTTTTAATTAGAGTGAGGGGTTTTATTATTAGCAGTAAGAGTTAAGTTTAAAAATAGTAAATAATTTGTTAACTTTTAACTTGAGACTTGTAACTTTTGACTAAGTTCTACATATCTTTTCTTAAAGCTACAATTGGATCCATTTGAGCAGCTTTTCTAGCTGGTAAAACTCCGAAAACTATTCCACAAATAATAGAAAAACTAAAGGCCACAATTAAAGATTCCATAGGCACTATGAAGCCCCAATCTAATCCATATTGTTTAGCTATTAAAGAAATTAAGAAGGAAATTAAAATTCCCAAGGCAACACCGAGAATTGCTCCTAGAATAGAGATAATTACTGATTCAGTTAAGAATTGCCAGAGGATATTTTTATTATTAGCTCCAACAGATTTTCTTAAACCTATTTCAAACGTTCTTTCACTAACAATAACATACATAATATTCATAATACCTACACCACCAACTACTAAGGAAACTGCTACTATCGCTAATAATAAGATGGTTATATAATCAGTAATTTCTCCAACCATATCCATCATTTCTTCCATAGTGTAAACAGCGAAATCGTCTTTAGAAATATCAGCTTCAGGATTATTAATATCGTGATTTTCACGTAATAATATTCGAATATTTTCAGCAGTTTGATCAGCTAAATCCAAATTTTCTATTTCATGGACCATATAAAGTATATAATCTGTGCCCATGATTCTTTTTTGTAAAGTTTTGATGGGGAGATAAATGAAATCATCAAAGTCCATAGTCATCATGGCACCTCGTTCTTCCATTATTCCTATTACTCTATATTTAGATTTTCCTAAATTTATAAATTTACCTAAGGCGTCAGAATTTTCAAATAAAGCATCTTTCATCTTGTATCCCAATACAACCACTTTAGATAAAGATTGATCTTCGGATTCTGTAAAAAATCGACCTTCAGCTATTTCAGATTTATCAATATCTATATAAGAAGAGCTAGCTCCAAGTAAGAAGGCCTTTTTTCTTTTATTTTGATAAGTAGCTAGCTCCTGACTCATTATTCCACCATAACCATCAATAACATTTGGTAATTTATTAATATCCTCGACATCTTTAATTGTCATGGTAGTTATCTGAACTCCTTGAGCCATGGCAGTAGCAGTTTCAGTATCGCTAGAACTACCTTTTTTACTTTTTTCAGGTATACGGATTTCACTCTCAATAATATTAGTTCCAAAAGATTCTACTTGACCGATTACTAAGTCTTTAATTCCTTCTCCGGCAGAAAAAACTATAATGATACTAGAAACACCAATAACAATCCCGAGAACAGTTAAAAAAGTTCTCATTTTATTACTTTTTATGGACTGGATTACAATTTTTAAGGGAGATAATAAATTCATCTTTTTTGATTAATTTTATTCATAACGTAAAGCTTCAATAGGGTCTAATTTACTAGCTTTTCGGGCCGGGTAGATACCAAAAATTAAACCTACACTAGTAGAAACACCTATTCCCATAAGTATAGCTAAGAAAGAAATTTCAAATTTCCAATCGTATCCCATCATGTTTTTGATAACTAAGGTAATTAAGAGGGATATTAAAATTCCTAATATTATTCCTATTATTCCCCCTACTAGAGTTAAAACTATTGATTCTATTAAAAATTGAAGTAATAAATTTTTATTTTGAGCACCAATGGCTTTTCTTAATCCTATTTCACGAGTTCTTTCAGTAACATTAACTAACATAATATTCATAATGCCAATACCTCCTACTACTAGAGACATAGCGGCCATAGCGGCTAAGAAAAATTTTAAGGCATTAGTAATTTGTTTAACAATATCCATAGCTTGAGCAGCACTACGGATCGTAAAATCATCACTAACTCCACTAGTATCTTTAATATCGTGTTGTTCGCGAAGAGTACTTTTTATATCTTCAGTGGTCTTGTCGATATTTTCTTCTTTATCTACTTTGACTCTAATTATACTGACATGATTTATTCCAGCCACTAATTTTTGCATAGTTTTAATAGGTAATAAAATAGTGCTATCGAAGTTTTGAAAACCAACATTGCCTTTTTCTTCCATTATTCCGATAACTTCAAAAGTTTGTTTTTTAATTTTTATTTTTTGACCGATTGCTTCTGATTCACCAAATATTTCTTCTTTAGCCTGACTACCTAAAATTGCTATTTTAGATAAATTAGTTTCTTCTTCTTTGTTAAAAAATCGTCCTTCAGCTACTTCGGCCTTAGTTAATTCTAGGTGTCCGACAGTAGTTCCACCAATATCAGTACTATAGCTATGAGATCGCCAAGTTACATTCTCAACACTATTGGAATAAGCTACTACAGTAATTATATTAGGAGCGTTATTTCCTTTTAAAAGGGTCTGGGCATCGTCATAAGTTAAGCTGATAATGGAAATGCCCATAGCTGATGGGGGCATTGATCCTTCTTCTGCTTTTCCAGGCATAATGCCAATAGTATCACCCCCTAGACTTTCTATTTGAGATAGTATTAAACTTTGAGCGCCAGTGCCCACAGCCATAATAATAATTACTGCTGATACTCCAATTATTATTCCTAACATAGTTAAGAAACTTCTAGTCTTATTGGCTAGAAGTGAATTAGCAGAAAGTTTAATACCTTGTTTATACAGTTCTAACATAAGTCTATTTTATGCCATTTCTTTGTTTAGCTAATCTTTTTTGGTTTACAGAATAATCTTTAACTATTAAGCCATCTTTTAAGCTAATAATTCGGTCAGCATGTTCAGCAGTATAGGTTTCATGAGTTACTAAGATAATAGTTTTGCCTTGATCATTTAAATTTTGTAGTATCTCTATAACTTGTTCTCCTGATTTAGAATCTAAATTTCCAGTTGGTTCATCAGCAAAAATTACATCAGGATCATTAACCAGGGCCCGAGCTATAGCCACTCTTTGTTTTTCTCCGCCGGATATTTGGTTAGAATAATAATTTAAGCGATGTCCTAGGTCAACACTTTCTAGAACTTCCTGAGCTCTTTTTTTGTGATCTATTTTTTTAGAAGAGTAGGTAAGGGGTAATATAACATTTTCTAAAACAGTAGTTTTTGGTAAAAGATGAAAAGATTGGAAAACAAAGCCTATTTTTTTGTTTCTTAAAATAGCCAATTCATCATCTGTTAATTGGGAGACATCTTTACCTTCAAATATATATTTTCCGCTAGTAGGTTTATCAAGAAGTCCTAAAATGTGCATCAGTGTTGATTTACCAGATCCAGAAGGGCCCATAATAGATAGGAATTCTCCTTTAGCAATATTAAATGTTAAGCCATGGAGTATTTTGGTTATCAATTCTTCATTGCCGTACTCTTTTCTAACATTTTTAACTTCTATTAACATAAAATTAGTTGTAAGTTATAAATTGATTACAGAAATCTATTAGCTAATTAGTTTTGATGTAAGTAATTATTTCTTGGTTTTCTTCTAGTCCAGATACTATTTCTACTAAACCATCATCTCCATATAAACCAGTTTTAATTGGTATTTCTCGAACTTTGTTTTCCTCAAGTATTCTGACAAATTTACCCTGGCCATTTTTTTCTATAATAGCTCGAGAAGGAATGACTAAAACATTTTCTTCTTGGGAAGTCGTGATAATAGCATTAGCAGTCATACCTGGTTTTATTTGAGTAACTAAGTTTTCAGGAGAATTAAAGTGAATAGTGGTTTTGTAATAAATAACATCTTGAATTATTGTTTCGGCTGGTTCAATATCGTAGACAATAGCTAAGATTTTTATTTCATCTCCTAAAGCATCTAAAGTTATTTCTACTGAATCACCTTTATTTATTTTATTTATATCTGTCTCAGATATATCAATTTCTATTTCTAGATTATTGTCAGCTAGTAGATAGATTGCCGGTTTGCTTAATGAAATTTGTTCACCCACATTGTATTCTATTTTAGTTATTTGTCCTTCAATAGGGGCTTTAACAATACTTTTTTCTATTTGATTTCTGACAGCATCTAATACTGCTTGAGCTTGTTTAACTTCGGCTCGGGTTAATATAATATCTTGATAAGTGGGCGGAGCTTTTAATTTAGCAAGTTCAGCTTTAGCTATTTGCCAGGTTTCATAATAAGAATTAGCTTTTGTTTCAGTTGTGGCTATTCGATAAGCCCCAGAAATAGTAGCTGTATTTAGGGCATTAATTGTCGAGAGAATTGTATTGTTTAAATTTTGTTTAGCACTTTCAACAGCAGAAATAGAAGTACTGATAGTTGTTAATTGGGTGCTAATGTCAGTTTTATAAGCGTTTAATTCAGTAATGGTAAAATTATTACCTATAATAGTATTTTCTAAAGTGTCATAACAGTTATTTAAAGTAGTAAATACTCTATTTAGAGTAGTAATCATTTGATTCAAAGCATTATTAATATCATTTTCAGTTAAAGAATTTTAAGCAATATCTATTTCAGTTTGAGTATTTTCTACTAATAATAAACTAGAAGTATAATTTGATTGGGTTTGAAAAAGATAGGTTCTATTCAAAACTCCTAAAAGATTTTCTATTTCTTCATCGTCTAAGATGGTACTTATTTTATCTAAAGCAGTTTCAGCTTTAGCAAGGTTACTTTTCACAATAATAATAGAGTTCATTTTTTCATTGTTTATTCCAGTTTCCACATTTTCTTCAGCTTGAGATATTTCTTCTGCTACGGTAGCAGTGGTTTTTTCTAATTCTTTGACAGTAGATTCGTAATTTGTTTTAGCTTGGTTAACATTAGCTTCGTAAACAGCTATTTCATAATTAGTAGCCCCAGCAAGTAATTTATCAAGATTAGCCTGAGCTATTTCATATTGGGCCTGTTTTTGACGAGTTTCTATACTAAGATCTGAATAATCTAATCTAGCCAATATTTGACTACTACTAACTTTATCGCCAATAGAAATTAATATTTCGTCTACTTTACCAGTATTTAAAAAATTTAACTCTATTTCATTAACTGATTTTATTGTCCCAGTCTCACTAACAGTTTGAATGAGATTAGTTTTTTCAACGAGAGCAAAGGTATACTCATTATTGTCTTTATCTCTAAATGCAAAATAGGCAATGATAATTACCAATACTATAATAGAGGAGAATACGATTATTCGTTTTTTCTTAGGTTTTTTCTTCAGGGTTTTATTAGGGGAATCTTTTATAATTTCTTCAGTCATATATTTATTGTTATTTTTTAATTATATTAATTATTTTATCTATCTTGATTGAAATATTTTTTTAATCATATTTTTATCAAAACTGAATAGATTAATTTTTTCTTCTTCTATTCCTAGGATTTGTTTTAATATTTTTTTGTAAGATTTAAATCTTCTCATGAATATAGTAATGTTTTTAAGAGTTATTTTTTTTTGTAAAAGAATAGGTATTAACATTTCTCCCATCATTGAAGCTGAACGGAACATGAGCTCAGCAGTATCTTCTGGATTGTCAATTTTAAATGATCCTTCTTTTTTCCCTTGAGAGATTATTTTTGTAAAGACAGGTTTATAAAGATCAATAGTAATATTATTAATATAATAACGGAGTTTAAGATTTTCTTCTTTATACATTACTTGACCGAGGAGCATCATTTTTTTACGATTTTTGAATTTAAAAGCTCTAATAGAGTCAAAACTTTTTTTTAATTTATTTAAAGCATTAAGTTGTGGATTGTTAGCAATTTTTTTTACACTAGGGAGCATAGCAGAAGTAATTTGTTGAGCCCAAAGATTAATTAAATCTTCTTTAGAAGAAAAGTAATGATAAAAAGTTCCTTTATTAATATGAGCTTTTTTAATTATTTCATTAATAGAGGAGTTAGCATATCCTTTTTTAATAAAAAGATTAATAGCAACTTTAACTATTTTATCTTTTTGTTCCTTAGTTCTTTTTTTATCTTTAGATCGAGCCATAAATTTGATACTGTGGATAAATAGACCAGTGGTCTATTTATAGTATAGCATATTCATTAGAAATGACAATTTTCAGATTGATTATATAGGACAATTAGGCGATTTTGGAAAAACAAAAAAACAGACATTTTTGGCCCCGCATGCGCGGGGTTTCCGCTTAAGCTTCAACGAGAGAGACTTTATTTAATGGGAGATTTTATTTTTAAGTATTTGTTTAGGAGAACGGGACTGCGTGACTCCGTTAGGCAACGGGGCAGGCAGTCGGACGATTCGAAGAAACTAAAAAAAGGTTTTAAGACCTTTTTTGGATTAGATTCTTGTGGCGGGATGGAAGGGACTCGACCGGCATTCGCCGGTCGCCCAGCGCATGCAGGGCGAACCTAATTAATTAAACTTATTTTTTACAAACAAAAAAACAGACATTTTTGGCGGGATGGAAGGGACTCGAACCCTCGACCTCCTGCGTGACAGGCAGGCGTTCTAACCAACTGAACTACCACCCCATCAAAAGTGTCTGTTTATATAAGTATTATTTTTTGAATTTTTTGATAATATTTTCAAAAACTTTAGGATTATTTTCTGCTAAGTCAGCTAATACTTTTCTATCTAATTCTACTTTGTTTTTCTTTAATAAGTCAATGAATCTACTATAAGATAAGTCATGTAATCTGACTGCGGCATTCAATTTAGTTTGCCATAGTCTTCTCATTACACCTTTCTTTTTTCTTCTATCTGCTAAAGCATTAGCGCCTGCTTTTTTAACAGCCGTTTTAGCTAATTTAATTTTGGATTTACGACCCCATCTATATCCTTTAGTTTTTTTCAATAGGTTTCGTCTCTTCTTTATATGACTTGTACCTCTTTTTACTCTTGGCATATGTTTATTAGTTTAAAGTTATTGTATTTATAAATACTTTTTTAAGCTTTTCATTGCTGATTTATGAAGATTCTTATCTCTTCTTTTATTTCTGGTTTTTTTACCGGATTCATGAGCATTAAAATGATCTTGACCTTTAGCTCTGACAATCATTTTTCCTTTTTTAGTTTTTTTAACTCTTTTAGTAAGAGCTTTATATGTTTTCATTTTTGGCATATGTTTATCCACTCACCTTTTTAAATTTTGATATTTAATAGTGAGTTTTTTATTTATAATTAGATATTAATTAAATTAATTTTTGTAAAATTATAAAAGGTGTAGGGATTTATTTAGATTTTATAATTATTGATAATCTACCTCCTTGGGCTTTTAATTCTTGTTCGGCTATAGTTTCATTTTCAATTGCTTTTATAAAATTAGTAATTACATCTCTAGCTAAATCTTTATGAGCCTTTTCCCTTCCTTTTAAATTTAGCTCTATTTTAACTTTATCTCCTTGTTTTAAAAATTTTTCAGCTTGTTTTACTCTAAAATCAACATCATGTTTTCCTATTTTTAAAGATAGCCTTATTCCTTTTGTTTCTATTTTCTTTTTTTTCTGTTCTTTTTGTTTTTTTGATTTACTATATTGAAATTGTCCAAAATCAGTAAATTTACAAACAGGTGGATTGGCAATAGGGGATACTTCAACTAAGTCTAAACCTTTTTCTTGAGCTTTAGCAATTGCTACTTTAGTATCCATTACTCCTAATTTTTCGCCATTATCACTGATTACAAAAACTTCGGGTATTCTTATTTGATAATTTACCCTAAATTTTTTAGTAGGTTTGTATTTTTTTCTTGATCTTTTTGGGATAAAATTTTGATTAATTGCTAAGTATACTATATATAGTATATGTCCACCTTCACTAAAGTTCCGCAGGGCATTCTTCGCTGCGCGAGATAATAGGATGGTATGCCATTCGAAGCGCAAATGAGTATAAGTACTTCCATGTATATCTTTGTCGCCCATGCTTCACTAAAGTTCCGCAGGGCATTCTTCGCTGCGCGAAGAATGGTGGAGATGAGGAGTATTGCACTCCTGTCTGCAAGATAATAAGTTATTTTTCTACAAGCATAGATTATTTATGTTTTTTAAAAAATTAACTTGGCAGACCCACTACTTAATAACCTTTTCTACTACAATTCAAAATTTTAGTTATAAATTATAAAGAATTCATCACCTATATTTTATATAAGTTTTTCATTCTTTATAATTTTTATTTTAAAATTTTTTTATTTCGTTACGAAAAGTTACTAAGTAGTGGGTCTAAAATAATCAAAACATTAATTTTCGATTCTATTTATTTGTTCATTACTCACTAATAGAAGAGAGAGTAATATATCTCAATAATTTGACACCTCCTTTG
>JAUVAE010000047.1 GCA_030591905.1 Candidatus Komeilibacteria bacterium | reverse complement strand
ATAGAAATATGCCTAACGCCAATATTAAATGCTTGAGGGTCATTCAAATTCTTTATAGCTTCAATTACATTATCATAATTTAAAAAAGGCTCTCCCATTCCCATAAATACAACATTTGTTACTCGTTCATCGTATTTTTTTAAAAATCTAGCAAAAATTAAAACCTGATCAACCATTTCTTCGCTAGTCAAATTCCTAGTAAATCCCATTTGACCAGTAGCACAAAATTCACAAGCCAAAGGACATCCGACCTGACAAGAAACACATACTGTATTCCGATTGCCATGACGCATTAATACCGCTTCTATCTGAGTGTTATCCTCTAGTTTTACTAATGCTTTAATAGTTTTTTTATTACAAGATTCAGAAAACTCTGATTTTATATCTAAAGAACATTCTGTATTCAATTTTTCTCTCAAATCTAAAGGTAAAACTGAAACATCATTCCAATTTTCTATAAAATCAAAAAACACAGCCTTATAGCACTGCTTGAATCTAAACTTTGGCTGATCCTTTAAAATTTCTTTTAATTTTTTAATATCCATATGTTTAAAGTATAGCAATTTTAGTATTAAATTAATATATATGCAAGAGCTCCTTGACTAAAAAATTTAAAAAGAATAAGATACAAGCAGGTCGCAATCTTTGTGACTTTTTTTATTTATAAAGCATACATAATACCTAATACGTAATACTAACTCTATGCCTAATAAAATTTTATCAGCTTCTTCTTTGGGACTAAATTCATTCTTAGTAGAGGTAGAAGCGGATATTCAAAGAACCACTCATAAATTTATTATTGTTGGTCTAGCAGATACTGCTGTTCAAGAAGCTAAAGAAAGGGTTAAGGCAGCTATCTTAAATAGTAATCTTAAATTCCCCAGAACTAGAACAGTAATAAATTTAGCGCCTGCTAATTTAAAAAAGGTTGGCAATGGTTTTGATTTACCAATTGCTTTATCAATTCTTCAAAGAAAAAAAATAATTCCTTTTGAAAATAAACTTTATCAAAAATCTTTATTTGTCGGCGAACTTTCTTTTGATGGAAATTTACGACCCATTAACAATATTATTTCCATATGTTTATTTGCTAAAGAAAATAATTTTCAAAATGTATTTTTACCAGAAGAAAATAAACAGGAAGCTTGCGCTATTTCTAAAATAAATATTCTACCAGTACAAAATCTAAACCAAATTATTAAGCACATTAAAGGAAAGGAAATAATTAAACCTTATCAATCTAAAACTAATAAAAATTCTATTTCCTTAAATAATGAATATGATTTTTCTTTAATTAGAGGACAAATTCATGCTAAAAGAGCTTTAATGATTGCTGCAGCTGGAGGACATAATGCCTTAATGAACGGATCTCCTGGCTCAGGAAAAACATTACTAGCTCGTTCCTTACCAACTATTCTACCTAACTTAAGTGATAAAGAAATTTTAGAAGTATCTAGAATATATTCCTCTATAGGACTATTAAGTAAAAACCATCCCTTAATAACTATCCGACCTTTCCGCTCACCACATCATTCTTCTTCTTTAGCTTCTTTGGTCGGTGGTGGATCAATTCCCCGACCCGGAGAAGTTAGCTTAGCTCATCGAGGGATTCTATTTCTAGATGAGATGCCTGAATTTCCTAAAAAAACTTTAGAAACTTTGCGGCAACCATTGGAAGATGGACAAATAACTATTGCTCGTGCTCAAATTACTCTTCAATTTCCAGCTCGTTTCATTTTAATTGGAGCTCAAAATCCTTGTCCCTGCGGATATTATGGAGACGAACACAAAAAATGTACTTGTACTAACATGCAAATTAAAAATTATAACCAAAAAATATCTGGACCTCTCTTAGATCGGATTGATATTCATTTAACAATCAATAGAATAAAATATAAAGAGCTAGAAAAAAATTCTAATGCAGAAACTAGTGCTGACATTAGAAAAAAAGTAACCCAAGCTCGAAAAATTCAAAATAAAAGATTTATTAAAGAAAATATTTTCACTAATTCTGAAATGAACCTCCGAAACATTAAAAAATACTGCCAAATTCCAAAAGAAGCTAAAAATTTATTAAAACAAGCTATGCAAACCTATCATCTTTCGGCTCGAGCTTACTTTAGATTATTAAAAGTTAGCAGAACTATCGCTGACTTAGAAAATTCTACTGATTTAAAAACTGAACACATTGCCGAAGCCTTACAATATCGAAAAATTGAATAAACTCAAAGGGTTAGCTATAATAACAACATGATTATAACGTCTTGGAACGTAAATGGTATTCGGGCTGTTATTAAAAAAGGATTTTTAGATTTTTTAAAAAAAGAAAAGCCTGATATTTTATGTTTGCAAGAAATTAAAATAGATGACACTGCCCGTAATAAAGAAAATTTTGATTTCCCTAACTATGAAGAATTTTGGAATTCTGCTGAACGTAAAGGTTATAGTGGCACTATGATTTTAATTAAGAATTCTCTAAGCAAAAAAATTATTTCTAAAAAGATATTTTCTAATAACGAAGGTCGTGTTCAAATCATAGAATTAAAAAAGTTTTTTCTAATTAACGTCTACTTTCCAAATGCCAATCGAGAATTATCCCGCCTTCCCTATAAAATGGAATTCAATAAAAAACTTTTAAAATATATTAAAAGCTTAGAAAAGAAAAAACCAGTCATTGTAACTGGAGACTTTAATGTTGCTCATCAAGAAATGGACCTAGCTCGACCTAAAGCTAATATTGGTAACGCTGGTTTCACCGACGAAGAAAGAAATTCTTTTCAAGAATATTTAGATTCTGGATTAGTTGATATTTTTAGATATTTAAATCCAAAAAAAATTCAATACACTTGGTGGTCTTATCGAGCCGGTGCCCGTCCGCGAAATATTGGTTGGCGGATTGATTATTTCTGTGTTTCTAAAAAGTTTATTAAAAATATTAAAAACTCTTATATCTTAGATAAAATAATGGGCTCTGATCATTGCCCAATTGTACTAAAAATAAAATAAACTTTTTAAATAAAAAATGCTGTTGTAAAAACAACAGCATTGCAATTTACTTTACTATTCTTTCGAATAAATGCTTGGATCTAAAATTCCTATGAAGGGTAAATTCCTGTATTTTTGAGCATAATCCAAACCATAGCCCACTAGAAATTCTAAAGGGACTTTTCTCCCTACATAATCAATCTTTATCTCTACTTTTCTAGCTTCCCATTTGTCTAAAAGAGCACAAATTTCCAAACTAGCTGGATTTCTTTTTTCGAAAATTTTTAAAAGTTCCGAAAGTGTATTACCGGTATCAATTATATCCTCTACGATAATCACATGTTTGCCTTTAAAATCAATGGTCGTATCTTGAATAATTTTTACCTTTCCTGATGATTGATGTCCGTCACCATAACTAGAAACAGATAAAAAATCTATTTCTATATCGGGTAAATTAATCTCTCTAGCTAGGTCCGCCAAAAAAACAAAAGCACCTTTTAAGACACTCAAAAGAACAATTTTATGACCTTGATGTTTATCTGTTATCTTTTGAGCAATTCTTCTGACAGTATAATAAATATCAGTCCGACTAATTAATGGTTCTACTTCTGGATGCATTTTTCCTCCTCCTTTTATTTTTAGTTTTGATTATATAAACTTACATTATATTTATTATTTTGTAAAGTTTTTTAAATAAAAAGCGCTGTTGGTTTTACAACAGCGTTTTGATTATACTTTACAGAAAAATTGAATAAAATAAATAATATAATTATCAAAATTATAGAAAGTAATAAAGATAATATTCTTCTCCAAAAAAACTTTTTGGAAAAATTAACTAATATTACATATATCATATGTAATATGATTCCAAAACTAAACGACGAAAAAAAGATTAAAAAAACAAAAAATGAATTATCAAGATTAAAACTATAATCTGACAATATCATAATAATAAAGCAACCTATCATTGAAAAAAAACCAAATAGAAATGCTCTGTCTATTGAATAGTTTATTATTTTTGTCTTTTCCATTTATCCTCCTAAATTTTTTGTACAAACTCGTAATATTTGTCTCATTTCCTAAACAAAAAATAGGTTATTAGCCTATTCAATTCTAATCCTTAATTTTCTTTTCTAAAAAAGAAAGCTCCCCTAAACCGACCATTTTATAAAAATTAACGTCGTGGGGAGCTTCACTCCCCAGTTCTCAATATTTTTCCGGGCCGAAGCCCAGTGTAGGGGCTTTTTAACCCCTGAAAATATATGATAGAGCTAGAGAGCATTATATGCTCTCAACTTAACTGTCCTACTTTTAGATGATATCAATTCTCAATTTTTATTTTAAAATTAGGAATTAATTTTTATTATTTTTTTTGTTTTTGTTTCAAAATTCGAAAATAGTAGGGAAAGTCAAGTAAAAGATAAATTGTCAATGTCATTCATACTTCTATGTTATCTATAACTAACTATACCCTAAGTATAGCATACCTAAATGAAAAAGTCAATACCAGTTCACATACTATTTAAGCTATGAGGGGAAATTACTAACTTTATTTTACTAAAACATTATTTTAATACCTTAAAAATCTCCAAAACTTATCCACAGATTAGTGGATAAGTTCAAAAAGTAGCTTGTTTTGGCCATCCTCAGTTAAATTAATAAAATTTAACCTACTATAAGACTCAGAAAATAGATTTAGCCATGGTAAATACTCTTTTTGATCAAAATGATCTAAATTTAACATTAATATTTCATTCAAAGAACTTTTATCATTACAACGCAATAATTTACAAAACTCTTCTTGATTTTCTGATAATTCCATTATTTTTTCTCTAAAATTAGTTAAAATATACCAATCATTATACTGAGCTAGATAAAAATCTATCTTTCCTGGTAAATCAGCATAATACCAAATAATACCATTAGTTTCTTGTTCTTTTAACTCAATAATACTAGGATCAATATAATATTCTGTCGCACTCGTTCCATCTGGAAGAATCATTACTCTAGTTTGTGGCTTTAGCTTGGCTAGAATATTTTTATATACTAATTTCATTCTTTCTAAATCTTTACTAATTGTTAAAAAATGACTATCTGGATACATTAAAAAATAATATGGAAAATTAGTATTTAATAATTCATTTTTAAAATCTATATTATATAGACTTTCTATATTGTTTTCTAAATAGTTATCTATATCTTCATTTAAATTTAAAATATTACTAGCATCACCTAATCTCGAGTTATTATAATAAATCAAAAAATCATCAGATAAATTTCTATCTATTCTAAGGATATCATTTTTTTGATTAGTATCTCCTGAGTCATTAAATAAAAGCTCCACTTTTTTTTGACTAATCTTAAATTTAATAACAAAAGAATCTTTATTTTCTCCGGCAGTAATAAATGACAAATTTTTTATCCAGCTTAAACTATTTTCTATTTCAGCATAATCTGTAACTTTTAACGTTAAAGCTGTTTGTTCATAAAAATAACTTGCCAATTCATCTTTAATAGCTCCGAAATAATCAATTTTCAAAGCTTCCTTATACTTATCAATAACATTCTTAACAAAATCTAAATCATTACTCACACAAAAAATATAATCATTCAAATAAGTAATATAAAATTTATTTTTAGGAATAGGTAAAATAGGATTCCCTGTAGATTCAACATGTGATTCATAAATTGTCTTACCATTAAACTTTATCTTCCCCGAATTGTCTATTATCGAATTAAAACTTCCCCTGAGCAATT
>JAUVAE010000116.1 GCA_030591905.1 Candidatus Komeilibacteria bacterium | reverse complement strand
CCAATTGAATATTTTCTCCCATTACTTGAATATGAAGACAAATAACGTCTTCAGAGCCACATACTGGACATTTTTCTATCCCTGGATCTATTGGATTCATTTCTTGAATAGTGTGTCCACACTCCCGACATTGAAAAGCTGGTGGTCTTTGAAAAAAAGTCATTTCCTCCTCCTATAAATTATTTTCTAAATTTATTTTATCAATAATGACAATTTTTTTATTTTTTAAAATATTATACAAAAACTTATCAGTCATACCCTTTCGATACTTAAATTCTTTCATGTCCATTATCGTATAATTAATATCATCTAAAAATTCCTTGGACATTCTCCTGACTATACTTTCTATTTTGCTTTTAGAAACTTTCCCAACAATTAAAATATCCGTTAAAGTTTTATCTTTTAAACCAACAAAATAACCTGTTAAAACTACATATTTCACACCGGGAAGTTTTTTAAATTTTCTAATATATTCTTTTTCAATAAAAAATCTAGATTTAATTACCAAATCTTTTAATTCTTTAAACAAAGTAAAGTCCTCGTCTAAATGATAATATCTTTTATTATTAACTATCTCATCTTTAATCAATCCAAAAGTTTTTAAATTCTCCAATTCTCTTCGAACTGAGTTAATTCTTTCATCAATTAATCTAGTAATTTCTCTAACATAAAATCTTCCTTCTTTTTTCATAAAAAAAAGTCTCAATAATTTTGTTCTTGTCTTTGATCCAAAAAGTTGTTCAAGCATATAAATTAGTTTCAAGTTAAAAGTTAAAAGTTTAAAGTTAAAATCTTTTGTAACCTGCAACTTGAGACTTGTAACTTCCTACTTTTACCTTTTTATAGTATAATATTTTTAGATACTAAACAAGTATGAAATACATATTAAAAACAAATAAACTACTAATAAATTCCCAAGAATCATCTCATGGTGCCTTTATTTATACGGGATCTCCCAACGAAGGACAAAAAGACAAGGGAAAGTTAATAGTATTATTAGATTTCCCAAAAACAACAAAAAATCCTAAAGAGTTAGGAAATCTTTTAATCCAAAAAATTCATAAACTTTACTATAAATCAAACTTAATAGACCAAGAAGCTATATTGGAAAATATTTTGGAAGAAGTAAATGAAAACTTACCAATAATAGCTGAGATAGATAATAATTGGACTAAAAAATTTAATGCTGTCATAGCTATAATTTATCGACAAGAAGTTTATTTTAGTCCTTTAGGAAATGTTTCCGCCTGGACTACTAATAATAATAAATTGATAAATATATTTGATTATCTAGAATCTAATATTGATAAACCTACGGTAAATAAAATATTCACAAATATATTAAGTGGAAATATTGAACCAAATCAATTATTATTTTTTACGACAAATACAATTTTTAATTACTTATCAAAAGATAAAATTGAAAAAACAATTGTTCATAATGAACCTGCTGGCATTATTTTAAAATTTAAAGAATTATTACATACTATAAAAAATAAAAATTTTTGTTTAGTATCCATTAAACTATCACCCTATACTCCTAAACAAAAGACGGAAAGAGTAAAAGATACTTTATTCCCAGAAAAAAAACCAAGAAGTGGAATTAATATTAATGTATCTCCTCAACAATCAATAGATCAATTATTACAATCTCAACAAGCAACAGAAGAAATTTTAAGCAAAGGAAAAAGTTCCCTATCTATCCCCAAACAAAAACCAAAGCTTGACGATATAGATATTAAAGCTATTCAAAAAAATGAAGAGAAAAAAAGAAATAATAAAAAATTCTTTCAAGAATTCGTTCAATATTTAAAAATATACATATCTACTCTAGGAATAATCTTAAAAACGATTCATAATTTTATTAAAAACATTATTATCACTATTAAAGAAAAAATTACTAAAAAGGAAAAACCAAAAAATAAAATTATTCCGCCTACTCCAGTACCAAAAAAAGCACTTAAAAAAATTCCTAGTAGTAAAACTATAATAATAGTTGCTATTGTTATCCTCCTCGCTTTTGTATCTAGTATATTTATAATGAATAATCAAAAAAAATTAAGACTAGAAAAAGAAGCCTATGAAATGATTCTTAAGAACATAGATGAAAAACAAGAAGAATATGATTTATTATTAATTTATAATGATAGTGGACAAGCCAAAAACAAACTTGATGAAATATCTGATTTAATTAATGAGCTTCCTCAAAGGACCAAAGACCAGAAACAAAAATATAATGAAATACTAGATAAATTTATAGAAACATTGAATAAAACTAGAAAATTAAATACCATTAAAGAACCCGAAATTATAGCTGAGTTTAATTTTAGCCCAGTAAAAATAGTAAAACATGGTAATGATTTAATTGCTATCGGCGCTAATTCAAATCAATTCTCATCTTTAAATTTAAAAACCAAAGAGATTAAAGATATTTCTCAAAACAATATCGGCTATGAAAATATAAAAGCTTTTGATAAAGATGAAAATTTTGTATATGGTTTAGAAAACAATGATCAAGTTGTAAAAATAAACTTAGATGAACAAAGCGCAGAAAAAGTTACAATTACTTATCATCCAAATTATAAACAAGCTGATGACTTAATGATTTATAATGGTAGAATTTATATTT
>JAUVAE010000011.1 GCA_030591905.1 Candidatus Komeilibacteria bacterium | reverse complement strand
CTTTACCAGTAGTTGGCTTAACCCATTTCAAAAAGTCTCCATCTTTTAATTTAATTGAAATTAATCCCGATCTTCGAACGTTAGAAAATTTATCAATTTCCGTTTTTTTAATTAAACCATTTTTAGTGATAAACATTAAATATTTAAATTGAGAAATTTCATCATTAGGTAAAATAGCATTTACTTTTTCTTCTGGGGCTAATTGTAAAAAGTTAACAATATTTTGACCCTTAGCTTGTCTGGTGGCCACTGGAATTTCATAAGATTTTAATTGAAATACTCTACCTCGACTAGTAAAGAACAATAAATCTGAATGAGTCGTACAAGAAAATAATCTCTCAATAATATCTTCTTCTTTAGTAGCTGAACCGATAACCCCCTTACCACCTCTATTTTGAGTATGGAAGTTACTAGTAGACATTCGTTTAATATAACCATCTTTAGTCATAATTACTACAATATCTTCTTTAGGAATTAAATCTTCACTAGAAATCTGATCAACTTTACCTTTAATAATCCTAGTTCTTCTCTCGTCGCCATATTTATTTTTAATTTCAGCAAGCTCATCTTTAATAATTTTCAAAATTTTCTTAGGGTCCTTCAAAATTGCTGTTAATTCTTTAATAATCCTTTTCTTTTCTTTAAGTTCTTCTTCTAATTTTAATTTTTCTAAATTGGCTAATTGTTGCAATTTCATTTCTAAAATCGCTACTGCTTGTCTATCTGTTAACTTAAATTTCTTAATTAAATTAACTTTAGCAATTTCTTTGTCTTTAGATTGTTTAATTGTTTTGATAATAGCATCAATTTTTTCTAAAGCCATTACTAAACCTTCTAAAATATGAGCTCTATCTTTAGCTTTATTCAAATCAAAAGTTACTCTTCTAGTAACCACTTCTTGTCGATGTTTAATAAACTCACTTAAAATTGTCTTCAAAGTCAAAAGCTTAGGTTGAATACCATCAACTAAAGCAACCATATTAAAATGAAATTTATCCTGTAATTGAGTATGTTTATATAAACTATTCAAAATTTTCTTAGGATAAGCCGAATCTTTTAAATAAATAACAATCCTAATACCGTCCTTATTAGATTCATCCCGCAAATCACTAACTCCAGTTATTTTTTTATCTTTAACCAAATTAGCAATTTTTTCTAAAAGAGTTGATTTATTTACTTGGTAAGGAATTTCCGAAACAATAATTTTGAATCCTTTCTTAGCTTCGGTAATTTCAGTCTTAGCTCTAACTACAATACCCCCTTTACCAGTTGAATAAGCTGATTTTAATTCTTTAATATCATAAGCGATTCCACCGGTTGGAAAATCAGGTCCTTTTACAAATTCCATTAAAGCATCTACATCAGCCTGAGGATGATCAATTAAATAACAAGTAGCATCAACAATTTCGTTTAAATTATGAGGAGGAATATTAGTAGCCATACCCACAGCAATACCCATAGAACCATTTAATAAAAGATTGGGAACTTTAGCTGGTAAAACTACTGGTTCTTTTTGAGAACCATCATAGTTGGGCATAAAATCAACTGTATCTTTTTCTATATCAGATAATAATTCTTCCGAGATTTTTTGTAATTTGGCCTCCGTGTATCTCATAGCAGCAGCTCCGTCTCCATCAATAGAACCGAAATTACCTTGGCCATTAACTAACATATATCGTAATGAAAACTCCTGAGCCATTCTTACCATAGCATCATAAACTGAAGTATCTCCATGAGGATGATATTTACCTAAAACTTCACCAACTACCGTAGCTGATTTTCTAAATTTAGCACTAGGTCTTAATCCTAATTTCCACATCGCATAAAGAATTCTTCTATGTACTGGCTTAAGACCATCTCGCACATCCGGTAAAGCTCGAGAAACAATAACACTCATAGCATAATCTAAATAAGAAGTTTTCATTTCTTCCACTAAGGGCTGATCAGTAATATTTTTACCATTAGGAGTTCTCTCTATTGTAATTTTATCCTCAACTATTTCCGGGTCAGCTACTTCAACTTCTGGTTTGGCTTCTTTAATTTCTTTAACTATTTCTTTTTTAATTACTAATTTTTTAATTTCTTTAATAGTGACTTTTTTTACTACTTTTTTCTCGACTTTCTTCGCTATTTTTTTAACAGGCTTAGTAGTAATTTTCTTTTTAGAAACAACTTTCTTTATCACTTTTTTAGTAGCTTTAACAGGACTCTTCTTTTTAGGAATAGCTTTTTTTACTGGCTTTTTTACGACTTTTTTTGCTTTTACTTTCTTCACTTTCCACGCCATATATTACAAGATAAATAAATAAAAATGACTATTAAGTCATCTTTATTTTACTCTATTTTAAAGGAAAAATCAAGTAAATCCCCACAACTTAATTAGTAAGTGTGGGGATGAAAAGGTGGATAAAATACTTGACATTTTTTGATAAAAATACTATATTTTTATATTAAAAATTAAATAAAAAAATAACCATTCTACGCTTTATGAGCTTTAGAAGGTTGGGAGAAAAATCAATAAAAAAAATCGAAAAACTCGAAAAAATGAAAAAGCCGCTTAAATTCTAAGCGGCTTTTTTATAAAAATTTATATTTTATGACTTTAAAATCTTTTCTAAAATATCTCTTAATTCCTCTTTTGAATAATAATCGATAGAAATACTTCCCTTACCTTTCTGATCGTTAATTTTAACTTTGGTATTTAAATGATTTCGAAGTTCTTCTTCTTTGGCTAGAAGATTAGCATCTTTAACTACTACTCTCTGATGAGCTTTAACAGAAACTTTCTGTACTTCTTCTTCTGTATCGCGGACATTTAAATCTTCTATTAAAATTCTTTTTAATAATTCCTTTTGCTTTTTCTCATTTTCTAAAGAAAGTAATATCTTAGCATGTCCAAAACTAATTTTTTCGTTACTCAAATATTTTTTAATTGAATCAGGTAAATCTCTTAATCTTAAAATATTGGCTACAGTGGAACGACTTTTACCAACTTTCTTAGCTACTTCTTCCTGAGTTAAACTAAATTCATCCATTAATCTATAATATGCCTCAGCTTCTTCTAAAACATCTAAATTACTTCTCTGAACATTTTCAATTACAGCTAATTCCAATTTTTTCATATCACTTATATCTCTAACAATAACTGGAACTCTAAACATTCCTAATATTATAGCCGCTTTTAATCTTCTTTCTCCGGCTACTAATTGATAACCTTTATTTGTTTTAGTAACAATTAAAGGCTGAATAATGCCATGTTCTCTAATAGAATTAACTAATTCCTTTAATTTTTCTTTATCAAAATTTGTCCTCGGTTGCCATGGATTTGACCGAACATCTCCTACACTTATTTCTACGACTTCTTCCTTAATATTTTTATAATTTGAATCCGATCCAGTATCTTTAATATCCATATAATGAACTGGTTCAAGATTATTTTTTTTAGGTATTAAGGATCCCAATCCTCTACCTAAACCATATTTAGCCATAATGCTATTGTTAATTTCTAACTTTTTAAAGAATCATATGAACCTAAAATTTCTCTTGCTAATCTTTCATAAGCTTTTGCTCCCACAGACCTCGGATCATAATCTAAAATACTCTTTCCATGCGAAGGAGCTTCTGCTAGTCTAACACTTCTAGGAATCACTGTTCTAAAAATTTTATTTGGAAAATACCTATAAAGTTCATTAAATACTTCTTCACTTAATCTATTTCTCTTATCATACATTGTTAAAACCGCTCCTAAAATATTTAATCTACTATTCAAATTTTCTTTAATTAAAGTAACTGTGTTTAATAATTGACCAAGACCTTCTAAAGCATAATATTCGCATTGAACTGGAATTAAAACATGATCAGCTGCTACTAAAGCATTAATAGTTATCAAACCAAGAGATGGCGGACAATCAATTAATATAAAATCATAATAATCATAAATATCTTTCAAATTATGCAAAAGACGGTATTCTCTTTCGTCTAATTGAACTAAATCTACACTAGCTCCAGCCAAATTAGGAGTTGAGGGAGCTAAATGCAAGCCTTCTAAAGTAGTAGATAAAATTATTTTTTTCATTGTAATCGGTCCTGGTATTATAACCTCATACATACCATGATCTAAATTTTTATAATCAATACCAAGTCCAGAAGAAGCGTTTCCTTGAGAATCAACATCAACAATTAATACTTTTTTTCCAAAATATGTTAAATAGGCCGCTAAATTAATTGAAGTTGTAGTTTTACCAACCCCTCCTTTTTGATTTACTATGGCAATTGTTTCTGGCATAAATAATTTAAATAATAAATTCGAGATTCCAAATATTAAAACTTGTTTAGAATTTATATATTGGATTTTATAATTTCTAGATTTTGATGTTTGCCAAAATCTAGTCTTATTATAACAGAAAAATAGATAACAAAAAACATCCTTTCGGATGATAATAAGGTAAATGGTAGCAGGGGCGAGAATTGAACTCGCGACCTCAGGCTTATGAGTCCTGCGCTCTAACCAACTGAGCTACCCTGCCGTGAACTATTCGTTTCACCTAAATTCACGGCAAGCCAGATATGAATAAATTTGACTTACTAAGAATTTAAAAAATAAATGGCCCGCCAACTGAAGCTCGAAGAGCGTAAGTTGGTAGCGGGGGCGGGATTCGAACCCGCGACCTTCAGGTTATGGGCCTGACGAGCTGCCAGACTGCTCCACCCCGCGATGATATAAAGATGATAATAAATATTCACCTACTTGTCAATGGTGCCGAAGGAGAGACTTGAACTCTCACGGACAAAGTCCACACGATTTTGAGTCGTGCGCGTCTACCAGTTCCGCCACTTCGGCAAATCATAAACACTCATTTAGAATCGCTTGTCATTATAATTAAAATAGATAAATTAGTCAACTCTATTAAATAAAATATGCTATAATACACTTATGTTTTTAAGTGTTCACAGCATAGTTGCTTTAACCAGCATCAAATACATTCATAATCCTTTACTATTATTTATAGTTAATTTTATATTACATTATATCCTTGATGCTATTCCTCATGGTGATGGTGACAATATTGATAATGGTTTTAAAAAAGAAAATTTAAATTACCTAATTTTAGCTTCTTTAGATGTCTTATTTGTTTTGATAATAGGCATAACTTTTTACAAAACATATCACTATAATATTTATAGTATCATAGCCGCTATTTCTGGTGCTATTTTACCTGATATTTTATGGGGAGTATATCAAGTAACAAAATTTAAATTTTTCAAATGGGCAGATGATCTAAATAATTTTGCTCATCAAATAATTAAATACAAAACTAATCACATACTTGAATACTTTATTCAATTTATCCCCATTATAATTTGCTATTTTCTATTAAAATAATATTTACTTAAAATAAAAACGCCCAGAAATAAACCTGGCGTTTTTTAATTATTCAAAACTTGCAACTTGCAACTTTAAACTTTTAACTCATCTTATTTACTAATAGCGTCTACTGGACAAGCTGACATAACATCATCAAGATTACATTCACATTTACAAGCATCTCCTTCGCAAGTACCTTCAGCCTTACCTTCCTCATCTAATTTAAAACAATCTGTACACATTGATATACAAATTCCGCATCCAATACATTTTTCTTTATCTACTTTTGGCATATATTTTTTATTTTACCCTATTAAATAAAATTTAATGAAATAAATTTTAATTTTAATTTTTAATATTTTATATGATTCTTCACCCTTTTCCTATTATGAAATGTAATTTGTAATAAATAATTAAATCTAAAATTATTTAACAGGGTGAATTTAAACTGTTCACCTAACCACGCATTACTAAATATACAATATAAGCAACATATAAAGTAGCCAAGCTGGCTCCTTGCCATTTTTGAATAACATTTCGTCTACCAACAAACATATAAACAAATAACAATATTGTTATAAAAACAACAAATAATACATCAAAATTCAAGATTGGAATAAATACCACTGGTCTAATGATGGCACTAAATCCTAAAACCCAAAAAATATTAAATATATTTGAACCTATTACATTTCCTACCGCAATATCGGGATTCTTTTTCAAAGCTGCTACTACTGAAGTAGCTAATTCTGGCAAAGATGTACCAATAGAAATAATTGTTAAAGCAATTAAAGACTCTGAAACGTTAAATAATTTAGCTATATTAACCGCGCTATTTACTACAAAATGACCTCCAAATGCTAATCCAACCATACCTCCTAAAAGAAAAAGGATTGATTTAGATAAAGAATATTTAAGAACTTTCTCTGGTTCACCCTTAACTTTAGCAATACTAAAAGTATAATATAAAAAAACCGCAAAGAATAAAAGCAATATTATTCCATCAATTCTAGTAATAAAATTTGCCACATCTCCATCAATTAAAATATCATTAGCAACTACTCCTAAAACAACAATAGCTAAAAGAGATAAAGGAACTTGTATTAAAACAGTTCCTCTTCTAATCGCTAATGGTAAAATAATCGCTGCCACACCTAATATTAATAAAGTATTAGCAATATTAGAACCTAAAACATTACCAACAACGATTTCACTACTACCATTAATACTAGCCATTATATTAACCAAAAGCTCTGGGGCAGATGTTCCAAAGGCCACAACAGTTAACCCAATAACAATACTAGAAATTCCAAATCTTTTAGCGATAGAACTTCCACCCTTTACTAACCAGTCTGCGCCTTTAATTAAAACCACAAAACCAATAATTAAAATACTAAATTGTAATAACATATTATTATTAAAATAATCTCTGCTTTTATGCCTATAATTATACTAAACTTTTCAGGATTACAAAACCTAATTCTTAGCAATTACTAAGCACCAAATCTGACTAGCGCCATTATCCTTTAATAATTTAGCTATTCCGGCTACAGTAGAACCGGTTGTATATAAATCATCTATAATTATAAAATTTTTATCTTTCACAAAATTCTGATCCAAAATTTTAAAAGCACCTTTAATATTTTCTATTCTCCCCTTTTTATCTAGCTTAGCCTGCTGTTCAGTATGTTTAATTCTAATGATTAAATCATTTTTTAATTGATACTTAAATTGTCGACAAAAATTTTGAGCAATTAGCTCTGACTGATTAAAACATCTTACTAATAATCTTTTTTGATGTAATGGAACCGGAATAATAATTGGCTGATCTATTTTATTTTCTATCTGAGAATAATAATTAATCATCAACTCTGATAATTGATTAGATAATTTTTCGATATAAGAATATTTATATAAATGAATAATCTTTTGTAATAATTTTTGATGAAAAGAGGCAGAAATATGTACTTGTTTAATATGCTCAGTAGAAAAATAATCTGGATAATTTATTTTAATAAAATTAAAACAATCTGGACATAATAAAACATTGTTTCGTCCGCAACCAATGCACTCAATAGGGAATAGAATGTTTAATAATTTTTTAAACATAAATTTAGTTTAACCTCTCCCTGTCCTTCGGACATCCCTCTCCTAGTCCCAGGCCGCGTCCCGCGTCGCGGGCAGGCAGGAGAGGGACAAGAAAACTAAACAAGTATATAGTCCCTTTCTCCTGACTAGGAGAAAGGGAGACAGGGATAGAGGTAATTTTTAAAAACAAAAAATCGCTTACGCGACCTCTTGTTATTTTATATTAAAACTCTAAAAAAATAAACTACTCACATCCTAAATTAGCTAAACATTCTTTCTTATCTTCTTCATTGGGAATAATATCACACATAGCACACATATCTCCTAAATTACCACTTGTATCTCCGTCATCTAAACTACCCATCATCCCAGTCATCATAGCAGTTAAATCCATAAATTCAATGTTAGTTGGGGCTTGAAATTTAGAATTATCTTTTTTCCAAGATAAACATTTGTAATTATACTCTTCATCATAATTTTGAGTAAATTCTTCATAATCTTCATTATCCTCTTTTTCTAATTCCATTTCTTTAATCTTTTCCATATTCATTTTAGTACCTTTGTCTGTCATATTTGACCAGGTATACATATACTCACCATCAATTAAAATATTTGTTTCCATATTCAAATCTGTTCCACTAACTTTAGACTGACTAAAAGATTTTTCTCCAGAAATATAAGTAGTACCTGACATTTGACCCTGACCAGGAATACCAGAAATTGAATAAGTACACTTCAAGTCTTTTCCTCTAGCGATTAAATCCTTTAATGAACCAGAAAAAGATTCTAATTCCTCTGAACTACCATTCTTTAAAGTCAAATCTTCATTTTTCTTAGAGCAAGCCGAAAGAGAAAATACTAAACCTAGAACCAAAATTAAAAATATTATTTTTTTCATTTTATTTATTTACCCCGTTAAATAAGATTTGATCTGCATATATAGACTATTCAATATAACATTTTTCAAATCTTAATTTTAAATTTATTAAATTATTTAAATACCCAATTAAAAATATATTTTTAATTGTGAAATATACATATAATACACACTTAAAAATTTAAAATTATTTAACAGGGTGAATTAATTATTAATTTTCACTTTTATCTTACTCTCATCTAAATAAATTACAATATTGTCTCCATTGTGGATATTATCAGCTAAAATTTGATTAGCAATCAAATTCTCTATTTTATCTTGAATAAATCTTTTTAAAGGTCTAGCGCCTAATTGAGGATTAAAAGAATGAACAGCAATGTGCTTATAAACTTTATTACCAACCTTCATAGAAATATTTTTATCTTTTAATCTTTGAGCTAACTCCTTTGTTTCTAATTTTGCTATCTTGGACATATTATTAACATCAATAGGCTTGAAAACAAAAGTTTTATCTAAACGATTTAAAAACTCAGGTTTAAAATAATCTGCTAAAGAGGCAACTACTTTATTTTCTAAACTTTCATATTCTTCATTAATAATTTCTTTTTTAGTTTTACTAAGTACATCAAAACCAATAGAAGCGTGTTTATTAAATTGATCATTTCCAATATTAGAAGTCATGATAATAATAGTATTCTTAAAATTAATCACTCTACCGCTGGCATCAGTAATATATCCATCTTCTAAAACAGGTAATAATAAATTGAAAATATCAGGATGGGCTTTTTCAATCTCATCAAATAATACAATTGAATAGGGTTTCATTCTAACTTGATCAGTAAATTTATTAGAATCTTTATAGCCCACATATCCAGCCGGAGCTCCAATTAACTTAGAAGTGTCAAATTTATCTGAAAATTCAGACATATCAATCCTAATTAATGCTTTTTCACTATTATAAACTTCTTTAGCTAAAACTTTTACTGTTTCTGTTTTACCAACTCCCGAAGGACCTAAAAATATAAAAGAACCTAAGGGCTTATTTGGATTAGCTAATCCAGCCTTAGCTCTTCTAATATATTCAGAAATATCTTTAATAACATCATCTTGACCAATAATCTTCTTGCTAAGAATTTTTTCTAAATTTATAAACTTTTTCTTTTCAGACTCCACTAATTCCTCTACTGGAATATTAGTCATTTTAGAAATAATTTCTGCAATATCAGTTTTTACAATTTTTCCTAAAAATTTCTTAGATTTTGACTTATCTTTATTTAATACTTCCAATTCTTTAATAATTCTATCTTCACTCTCTCTAAAAAATACTGCTCTTTCATAATTATCAGCATCAATAGCTTTGTCTTTAGCTTGAGAAACTCTTTGGAGATCATTTTTTAATTGAATAACTTTTTTTAATCCACTATTTTTTAAATTTTTAACTTTAAATTTTGACGCCGCCTCATCGATCAAATCTATAGCTTTATCTGGTAAAAATTTTTCCGGTAAATATCTCTGACTTAATTCAATTGCTGCTTTTATAGCTTCATCGGTAATTTTAACTGAATGATACTTTTCGTAATTATCTCTTAATCCTTTAATAATGTCCTTAGTTTCTTTAGCTGTTGGTTCATCAATAATAATCGGCTGAAATCTTCTCTCAAAAGCTGGATCAGATTCAATATATTTTCTGTATTCCTGAACAGTTGTCGCCCCAATAACTTTTAAGTCTCCTTTAGCTAATTCTGGTTTTAATAAATTAGCAGCATCTAATTGACCACTAGTAGCTCCAGTTCCTACTAAAGTATGAATCTCATCAATAAAAAGAATGATATTATCATCGTGTTTAGCGTCATCAATAATTTTCTTTAATCTTTTTTCAAACTCTCCTCTATAAATAGTTCCGGCAATAACAGCACCCAAATCTAGAGAAATAATTTTCTTTTCTAATAAAACATCTGGAACTTTATTTTCAAAAATTCTTTTTGCCAATCCTTCAATAATTGCCGTTTTACCAACTCCCGGTTCTCCTAAAAGCACGGGATTATTTTTAGTTCTTCTGCTTAATATTTGAATTAAACGATCAATTTCCTTTTGACGCCCAATAACTGGATCAATTTTTTCTTGTATTTCTGCTGAAGTAAGTTCCATTGTAAAAGAAGGCATAGAAGTAGTTTCTGGCATTCCTCCACCCATAATCATTTTTTCTAAAACATTAACATTTGATAAGGTATCATCAATTAAATCAGATAATTTACTAGTATTTATTAATACATTTTTTAAATCTTCTAATAATCCATTTTTATCTATTTTCTTTTTTTTGAAAAAATTATTAAGTTCTTTAATATTGGCATCTAATATTGCTGATAAAAAATGTTCACTACCAATATAAGCATGTTTATTTTGATAAGCAATTTTAACCGCCTTTTCAATAATTTTTTGAGCTTGATCTGAAAATTGAGGAATATTGATTTTAGATTTCACTGGTTTTTCTTTTTTTTCTAAATTAGCAATTTGGACAGCTTCATTTTTAAAATCAATAGCCTTAAATCCTCCCTTACCGAGCAAATTAAAAGCTACTGAACCTTTTTCTAAAGTCAGGGCATATAAAATCTCCCAAAAATCTATTTCTTTTTTATTCAAATTAGAAGCTAAGTCTTGAGCTTTAACCAAGATTGTTTTTAAATGTTTGGAAAACTTGTTAAAAATGTTATTGCTAGTTCTCATATTTAAAGTTTAGCATTAATATATTAAATCGTTAAATTATTATAATTTATTAAAAAGTTATTGTCCAGACTTCAAACAAAAAAACTGCACCATTATGATGCAGAATTATTATTTTATAAATTTACTCTCCGTCCAATCTAACTTCTCCTAGTGAAACAATTTTTGTTCTGCTACCAGCTTTTATTGTGATTTGTGTATTAGGACAAGATTCTTTTAAGGCTCCCATCGATCCATTGCTAACCGGGGGATTAGTCATAATATAAGCTTCGCCTTTATAAGTAACATAATTTGACATAATGTCCTCCTTAGATTGAATTATTTATGTTCATTCCCTTCTGATTTAATGATAACACTTTAAAAATTGATTGACAAAATACTAATATTTTTATAAGCTAAGATAATCAAAAAAATAAAAGGAGG
>JAUVAE010000110.1 GCA_030591905.1 Candidatus Komeilibacteria bacterium | reverse complement strand
GATTTTTTAATTGAGAAATATCATGTAAAGTAACATGTTTTTTACTTCCGGATTCCTCACACAATTTTGCTAAACCATTGCACACAGGAAAATT
This sequence comes from Candidatus Komeilibacteria bacterium, assembly GCA_030591905.1. Taxonomy (GTDB): domain Bacteria; phylum Patescibacteriota; class Patescibacteriia; order UBA1558; family S5-K13; genus JAIOTH01. The sequence goes on along the minus strand of JAUVAE010000110.1, from coordinate 2,674 downwards.
TATTAAACTTTTCTGAATGGCTTTACTTTCAGACCAATTTAGAAATGTAGAAATATTTTTTAGAAATGGTTTCTTTTCAACCATTTGCTGTGCAATAGAAGAATCTAAATCATAGGCATATGGTATTTTGTATAATTTACTAAATAGCATTGCAAAGAAAACTGTTTCTTCTCCAGCATGAATGAAATCATACTTGTTTTCTTTTACCATTGACCAAGCTTTAAAAAACATTAAGATGTCAGCAATAACTTTTTTAAATGAAAATCCAGGTCTAATATCTTGTAAAAAACTAAAGTCCTTAATTCTATTTAATTTAAAATTTGGTAAAGATACATTCCTTCCTTCGTTATAAACAAGTAAATCTACAAATGTATCTTTTCTGTGTGTTAAAACTTTTAAAACTAAGTGAACATCTATTGGAGTTCCTCGCTCCTGAAAAAATGGGTGTGGTGCTAAAACAAGTATCTTCATTAAGTCCTATAATTTTTTATATTTATTATTTTTCTTTTTAAAATGACTATAATTAAACTATTGATTTGAAATACTCAATTGTCTTAACAAGTCCCTCTGCAAGCTTAATATTTGGTTCCCAATTTAATTCTTTTTTAGCTAATGTTATATCTGGTTGTCGTTGTGTCGGATCATCTTGTGGTAAATCCATGAACTTCAACTTTGATTTGGAACCTGTTAATTCAATAACCTTTTCTGCAAGTTCTAACATTGTAAACTCATCTGGGTTACCAATATTTACTGGACCAGTAAGTCCATCTCTGCTATTCATTAATCTAATCATTCCTTCAATAAGATCATCCACATAACAAAAGCTTCTAGTTTGTTTACCATCTCCAAAAATAGTTATATCTTCACCTTTTATTGCTTGCACAATAAAGTTACTAACTACTCTTCCATCATTAGGATCCATTTTAGGTCCATAAGTATTAAATATACGTATTATTTTTATATCAACATCATATTCTCTATAGTAATCAAAAAATAGAGTTTCTGCACAACGTTTACCTTCATCATAACACGCACGTGGACCAATAGGATTAACCAATCCTTTATATGTTTCTGGTTGGGGATGAACATCAGGATCACCATAGACTTCAGAGGTACTTGCTTGTAAAATTTTGGCCTTTGTTCTTTTAGCTAACCCTAGCATATTTATTGCTCCAACAACAGAAGTTTTTGTTGTTTGAACTGGATCGAACTGATATTTAATTGGAGATGCAGGGCAAGCTAAATTATAAATTTCATCCACTTCTACATAAAGTGGAAAAGTAACATCGTGTCTCAATAATTCAAAGTATGGATTTTCAAGTAAATGTTCTATGTTTTCTTTATGTCCAGTAAAAAAATTATCTAAACATATAACATCGTTACCTTCATTTAATAATCGTTCCGATAAGTGGCTACCCAAAAATCCGGCACCACCAGTAATTAATATTCTTTTTCTCATCAATACTCCCTAATCTTTAAATCTTTTATTAAAGATATCCGTTTTCTTTATACCAATCTGCAGTTTTTTTTATACCTTCTTTAATAGAAGTTTTGGGCTGATAATTAAGTATCTTTTTAGCTTTTGAAATATCAAAAGATCTACTCTTTGTAAAAAAATCAACTCGCCGTCTGTAAATAGGTGGTGAAATACCTAACGGAATAAATATTTTCTCCATTATTGTCCCAAGTAACTGAAAAGGTTTTACGGGTAAATGAATTTTAAACTTTGAAGTTTTTAATGTTTCCGAAATAGTTCTCAATAATTTATTCAAAGAAAAAATTTCATGTCCACCTATTATAAAACTCTCACCAACAGCTTCCTCAACTTCTGAAGCTAAAAGATATCCTTGAACTAAATCATCAATATATACCATATGATAATTTATTTCTCCACTTCCAAGTATAACCGAAACTCTAAGAGAGGCAATCTTAAATAACTTTAATAATCTTAAATCCCCCGGACCGTATATTGCAGTTGGTCTTATCACCACCAAAGGAAGACCTTTTTCTTTATAAAATTTATGAGCTTTTTTTTCAGCTTCTAACTTTGTTATTTGATAAATATCTCCTGGGCTATATGGCGATTCTTCATTTGCTAATTCACGCCCTACATCACCATGAACCCCAACAGTACTAGTGTGAACAAACTTTTCGACTCCTTCTTTCAAAGCCGCATTCATTAGTAATTCAGTACCTTTAACGTGCGTATCCCAATAAACTTGATCTGAAATTCCAGCAGTTCTAAATATTGCAGCTACATGAAAAACTTTCTTAATCCCTTTCATTGCTAAGTTTACAATCTCAGGATCTGAGATACTACCTTCAACCACATCGATATCATATGTAGAAGTAAGATCTTCTAGTTTAGTTTTATCTCTAACTATTACTCTAACTTTCTTATTTAGTTTGCAAAGATGCCTAACTAAATTTTTACCGGTAAAGCCTGTAGCTCCTGTTACAAGAATTTCCAAAATTTTCTCCAAAAGCTATAAAAATAGCTTCGCATTATAATTAAAAAGATTGTTTATTTCAATCTAGAACAAGATCAGTTCTTCATTTTTTTTAAGAACTACCCTTACCGACTTCCAACTAAATTCTACTTCTTATTTTTTATCTTTAAGATCACAGGAGTTCCAAACAGATATTTTAATCCAATAATTCCCAAAAACTTTTC
>JAUVAE010000072.1 GCA_030591905.1 Candidatus Komeilibacteria bacterium | reverse complement strand
TAATGCTTTACCCAATATTTCAAATATTAAAGTTGATTTTCCTGAACCCGAAACTCCAGTAACACAAACTAACTTCCCTAAAGGTATCTTAACATCAATATTCTTTAAATTAAACTCATTAGCACCAATTATCTCTAAATATTTACCATTTCCCTTTTGCTGTTTTTTAGGTATTTCAATTTTTAACTTATTTGCTAAATATCTTCCAGTAATAGAATTTTTGTCCTTTTTAACTTGTTCTGGAGTTCCCACAGAAATAATTTTGCCACCATTTTCACCAGCACCGGGTCCAACATCAACTAAATAGTCTGATGCTAAAATTGTATCCCGATCATGCTCAATAACTATAATAGTATTTCCTAAGTCTTGAAGATTTTTTAAAGTTTTAATTAAACGAAAATTATCTTTTTGATGAAGACCTATTGAAGGCTCATCTAAAATATATAAAACTCCTGATAAGGAAGAATTAATTTGAGTTGCTAATCTAATTCTTTGCATTTCACCACCAGATAATGAAACTGCTGATCTATCCAAAGTTAAATAGCTTAAACCAACATCATAAACCGAACTTAATCTAAAAACAATCTCCTTTACAATTCTTTCTGCTATTTGAAAATCTTTTTTACCCAATATTTTTTCTTTAGATAAGGCGCTGGGTTTATTCAAAGTGCTACCTTTTTTTTGTTTAGCAACATTTTCAAAAAACTTTTTAGCTTCTTCTATAGTTAAAGAAGTAATGCTACTAATATTTTTGTCTAAAACTTTTACAGCTAATGATTCCTTTTTTAGTCTCTTACCCTTACAAGAAGGACATTCATAGGTTCTCATACATTTTTCAATTTCTGATCTTACATAATCTGAATCTGTTTCTTGATGTTTTCTTTCTAAATAAGGAATTACTCCTTCAAAAGAATCTTTTTCCTTAGAACCGTATAAGAGAATATCTAAATGTTCTTTTCGTAAGTCTTTCACTGGAATATCTATATCTATTTTATCTTTTCCTACTGCCTTTTCTAAAATTTTATAATAATTATTTTGATTAACTGAGATTTTAAATAAAAGTCTGATAGCTCCTTCATTTAGAGTAAGTTTTGGATTAGGAATCACTAATTCGGCATCAAGTTTTAATTTAATACCTAAGCCTCCACATTTAGGACAAGCTCCATGAGGACTATTAAATGAAAAATTTCTAGGTTCTATCTCTGAAAAACTCAAATCGCAATTTACACAATACAATTGTTTGCTAAAAATCTTTTCCTCTGCCGATTTAGTATTGTAAATTATGACATAACCATTAGACAAATCTATAGCCGTAGCAATTGCTTCTCTAAAAGAACTTTGGGTTTGTTTCTGAAAACTGGGCTTTAATTTATCAACAATAATATCTATCTGATGAACCTTACTCCCATTAAAATTCAAATTAAGAGCTTCGTCAATAGTATAAAAATTCTTATCTACTCTTACTAAATCATAACTTGATTTCTTAATCTTTTTTAAAATATTGGCATTACTAGTTTTCTGACTTTTAGTAATTGGAGCTAAAATTATGATCTCTTTATTTAAATATATTTTTTGAGTTTTAGTTATAATTTTCTTTAAATCCTGCTTTTCTACTAAACCATCACATTTCGGACAATAAACTTTTCCAATCCTAGCAAATAATAATCTCAAATAATCATAAATTTCAGTAACCGTTCCAACTGTTGATCTAGGACTTCTATTGCTACTTCCTTGACCAATAGCAATTGCTGGGGGAAGACCCTCAATACTATCAACGTCTGGTTTATCCATTAAATCTAAAAATTGCTTTGAATACGCTGATAAAGACTCCATATATCTTCTTTGGCTCTCGGCATAAAGAGTATCAAAAGCCAAAGAAGACTTTCCTGAGCCAGAAAGTCCACTGATAACTATAAATTTATTTTTAGGAAGTTCCAAATCTACATTCTGTAAATTATGAACTCGAGCGCCTTTAATAATGATATTTTTTGAAGACATATTGTAAACTTTAAATAGTAAAAAGGTAAATACAATTGTACTACCAAATGGCTTTTGAGTCAAGAGTTTTGGAGGAATTAAAAATTTAACAAAACAAAAAAGTCCGTTAAAAATTAACGAACTTTTATCTACCAACTATCTACCAACCACTAACTAACAACTACAACCTATTTATCTATTTCCTATAAACTCTAATATTTTTTTTATCTCCAGCCACTTGATTGTAATTATCTTTTGCTCCAGCTCTTCTTTTGCGGCACCTTAACATATTATACGAATAAAAACTACACTTCTTACCCTTACATCCAAATTGAGGAGGACATTCTCCTTTAGCCATTTTTTCTAAGTCTAAACCGATAATTAAAGCTTTTTTAATAGCTAATTTGTCTAAAGTGGTATTTTTAATTGATCTAACCCTATGATAAGCCGGTTCAAAATTCCAATATTCAATACCTTCCATAACACCACTTCTATTTAAAACGTGTTTATTTATTTTATCAAAAGGAATTTTTTTATGACGAGCTGTCTCAATTCTCAGAACAGCAACTACATCCATTAAATCAACTTGTTTATCTTCTCTGGCTTTAATAAATATCTCTCCTTTATTTTTAAATAAAACTACTATGTCAGCCATAACTTCTTTTTTGTAAAACAAATATTTAACAATATCATCTGAATCATAAGCTATAAAAACGACTTTTATCTTTTCTTTATTTTGGTAAGTTACAAAACTTGTTAATTTTCCTTTTTCAATTGCTCCTTTACAGTATTCTAAAAATTCAACTCTCTTATCTTCTAAATAATCTATATACTCTTTTAAAATTGGCAGAACCAGACTGAAAATCTTTTTTGGCTTATCCTTTAAAACTTCAGTCAAATAATTCCAAGAAAAAATAAGGCCTCTTTCATCTTGAGTATGACTAGTATCTTTCAAAGTAGTAATAACTTGATTTACTATTGGATATTCATTTAATAAAAATTCATCACAATCTGTTATTTGCTCTAAAACTAATATATTATCCATCAAAGGAATCAAAGGTAGCACTCCTTTTCTTAAAAAATAATCTATCCTCTTGCCCTTAGGTAATGAAGCTCGAAATTCTAATTTAGCTTTTGATAAACCAGTTAGTCTCTTCTTACAATATTTATGTACAATAGCTAAACTCACTATGGAATCAACAGTAAGCTCCTTTGGTAAAAGTATTGTTTCTATTTTCATAGCCATATTTTTCCTTCCTTATTAGCGACGTAGAGCTTAGATCCCGCAGACGGGACGAGCCGAGGAGCTAACACAGGTAACATTTATTTATAATATTCTCTCTATTAATTTTTAGCACAGTATAGTAGTTAATGTCAATTTAAAGAACTAAAATAATTGATTAAAACTGAAATAATAGTTGGCAATTTGCGTATTATATAATAGACTTGTTATATAATATAGTTAAACTATGATAGAAAAAAATTCTCTAAATAAATCTTCTCATTTTTTAAAATGTGAAAATAAAAAAGACTCTGAACTTGTTGAATTAAGTCTGAAAAATCAGAACTACTTTTTGTGTATTGTCAAAAAATACGAAACTCCCTTATTACGCTATATTAAAAGAATAACCAGCATCAGTCCTGAAGATGCTGAAGATTTATTACAAGAAGTATTTATTAAGGTATATATAAATTTAAATGAATTTGATACTAGTTTAAAATTTTCTTCCTGGATATATAGAATTACTCACAATGAAGTTATTTCTAATTTTAGAAAATTGAAAGTTCGACCAGAGAAAATAAATTCAGAAATCAATGACGATATGTTAAAAAAAATTGAAAGTGACTTAAATATCGAAAAAGAAATAGATCACAAAATTTTAAAAAATAAACTAAGACAATTAATAAATAAACTCGACATCAAATACAGAGAAGTTATTATCTTAAAATATTGCGAAAATAAATCTTACGAAGAAATTTCTGACATTATTAAAAAACCAAGTGGTACTGTCGGTACCTTAATTAATCGTGCTAAAAAACAACTTAATAATATTATCAAAAATAATAATATAAATATATGAATTTAGGAAAAGATATTTTAAAAGAGATAAAAAGAGATAAAATTGAACCAAAAGCTAAATGGATTTTTGTTTTAAAAAATATCACAGCTTGGTCTCTAGGAATTTTATCTCTAATAATTAGTTCATTAACTGTTTCTGTAATTATTCATATCATTAACAATAATGACTATCTTTTTCTCAGAACAGTCCACTCTTCACCTACTAGTTTAATTATCAAAACCTT
>JAUVAE010000056.1 GCA_030591905.1 Candidatus Komeilibacteria bacterium | reverse complement strand
TTAATAAAAAAGAAAAGAAAAAGTATCTTATATAAAAAAATAAGGTTATATACCGTCCTCATACTTTTCAGACTACCCCTGCCTCCCCTTCCTGCCTACCGGCAGGCAGGCTCAGCCTCGCCCCGTATAAAGCATAGCTTTTGTACGGGGTGAAGGAGGGGACATGAGGGGAGGTGTTGTTCAATGCTTATTTAAAATAAAAAAGGCCTTACGACCTTTTACTAACACAAATCCTAACGTCTGATTCTATTTAAACTTAACTAAACCATTATCTTCAATAACCTCTCGCCAAACAAATTGTTCTAAATTAACATCACCGTAAACAATAGGAAAATATTTATCTTGTCCTATTTTTTTAAATATATTAGCTAAATGCATTCCAAACAAACCAGCATTTTTTGGAGAGAGTTTTATTTTCTTAAAAAGTAAAAATTGTAAATACAAACTAACTGTCTCCGGACTAGTAGATTTATCAATAATACTTTTAATAATATCATCAGATAACTTAAAACTTAAATATTTCTTAAATTCTAATAATAACTCTTTATTTTCTTTTAAAAATTTATCTAATAATTTATTTTGACATACAAAAACTAGGGTAGCTAAAAGATTGTCTCGATTCTCATTTTTTTGTAAATCATTATTAAATTTTGAAAATAGCCCTTCTGGATTATTTTTATACTTTTCTAAACTATCTATTATGCTTTCGATACTCTTTAAATCAATCTCAAAAGTTTGATAAGATGCTAATAATTTCTCAATTGATTTCTGCTCTTCTTTTTTCTCTCCTTTGTCGAGACCTTCAGTAGGCGTTTTCTTTAGATCTTCCTCTTGAGGAATAAAAACTTTCTCTGGCGATAATTTGTTTTCTTCGGTCTTTTCTCTAGGGTCTACTCCAATAGCCTGGGTATATAAATCATAAGTTTCTTTCAAAACATTGTCTTCTATTTTAGTAAAAACGCCCTTTTCAAATCTTCCTAGATCTCCATCTTTATCTCTTATTAGAAAAGACTCCTCCATTCCTTCATTATTAGAATCTAACTTTAAATGTGCATACAATTTAATCAATGTTTCCACTCTTTCTTTTTCTTTTTCTGATAGAGATTTAAAATTTTGAGCGCTTGTAATATATTCACTAATTTTTAGAGCATCCAAAAATCCATTTTCTAAATAACTATTTCTAAAATCTCTGAGCCAGCTAGATATATTAGAATCTACTTCTTCTTTATTAATAAAAATATTTTTTGAACTTATTCTTGTCTTACTCTCAGACAAAGCATTTCTGAGCTTTTCTTTAAATTCATTTCTATCATTAAAAAAATGAACATTAGTTTTTAAGAAAAAATTAATTTTTTCTAAAATATCATATCCTTCAATCTCGTTAATATAATTAAATTTTGTATTTATTAACTCAATAACCTTATCTTTCTCTAGTCTATATAAAGCTATAAACTTAGCTTTGATAATCATATCTTCATATAAAGAAAGATCGGATTCATTCAAGGTGTTAGAATAGTCTGTATTCATTAATTCTTCCAATTTAGTAAAAAACAAAAAAGCGTCATAATGATTATCTGACAAGGTTATCTCCTTCAAAGCTCTTTCTAATATCTCTATTGTTTTTTTACTATTAGAATCGTCTATCATATATACTATAATTATAAATTTAATAAAATGTTCTAATTAAATTTCCTATTATGAATATTTTTTCATATTTTCTTCAATTTTTTTCATACCAAGCACAGTTTCTGTTTTAGCCCCCATATCCGTAGTATCTATTCTTTTCCCGGTCATGTGGTCAAGTTTTTTATATAATTTTGATCTTTTTCCAATAACTTGTTCAATTTGCCTTCTTACATTCGGTCTAGTCATAGTTGCTAATAAATTTGGATTTAACTCAGCTATTCTCTTTTCTATAAATTCTTCATTTTCACTAAGATCTAACATTATTAAACGACCAAGATTACTTAGAGTAAATTCTCCTGTATTTGGATCCTCTGACCCAATACCTAATCTATTTGTATTCTGCATCATTTTTCGCTTATCTCTTTTATTAAATTCAACATGAGCCCCAATGGTATGGTCTCTAAGATCATATGTAATGTTTCCATCAACATCTACTACTTCTTTTATAGTACTTCTAAGTTTTCCAGTTTTATCAATATCAGTTGTTTCAGCAACTTCCCAATGCCCTGTAACTTTAGCAATTTCTCCAATATCGTTTTGAAGTCCTAGGGCTAACTGTTCATCCATGCTTTGTTTTTTTATTAACTTTTCTTGCACAAATTTATGTAATCCGACTGGACCACTTTCATAGCCATAATGTTGTAAAAATTCATTTTCATTACCATCTTCCGTTAATTTTTCCATCAAACCTATAGCGTCAAATTCCTCACCCTTATCAAGAGCTTTATCTAAATATTGAATTAACTCTGGAAAACCTTTAAGATGACTGTATTTCTTTTTACTTTCTTCTATTTGAGATCTCTCCTCTACTCTAGCAGATAATGATCTTCCCATGGAAAGTTTATTTAATTTTTTATCTGCTTTCTTTTTTATTTCCAGTTGGTGATTAGAAGAAACAGTTAACTCTGCTGAACTTTTACCTGCAAAATCCCCCTCTCCTTCTGGATTATACATCTTAGCTAAACCATATTTCTTTTCTTTCTCTGTCAAAGTTTTTTCAGCGGCTGTTTCTTGAGCTTTTAATTTTTTATACTCTTTTGAACCCTTTTTCTCTTTCCCCATCTTTCCTTGAATTTCCTTTATCTTTTCTCTGTCACTTCTTATAGATTCTACATGTATTTTTTCGTCTTCAGCTTTCTGCCTTTCTTCGTCTGACAAGTCATTCCATTCATCATCAGCTGTTTTAGCAATAATTTGATTCTTTTTAGCATCATCCCTCTCTTTTGTCCTTTCCCTTAATCCATCTCGAAACTTTTTCTTTTCGTCCTCTTCTAAGTCTGGACCTGCATCCTTTATTTCTTTATTATATGCTTTTAATTCATCTTCACTTTCTTTAAGATCGGCATCTGCTTTAACTAAATTATCTTTAGTAGTAGTTGGTTTAGCAATAATTTCTAATTCAATAACCTCTCTTCTTTTCATTTCTTCGTCATTTTTTTCCTTTTCCTTTTCAGCATCCTCAGATATTTTAGCATGAGTATCTAAACCTTTACTAAGGGTATCCCTAACTGAATGATAAGCCCCCTTAACTCCAAGCAGTCCAACTGGACCATATCTATCGGCCCAATCTTTACCTGAACCAAGAGCAGCCCTTACAATACCAGAACTATGACTTGCATTTAAGGCTCCCATTCTTCTAATTTTACTTTTTTCATCATTTGCTGATTTTGCCCATGATGCCTGAATCCCTTTAGCTTTGTTAGCTATCATATGACCACTAATTCCAAATTTATTCCACTTAGCAGAACCTAATTTTCTATCAGCATATTTAGCTAAACCTAAAGTACCCCCCATAGCTATTTTTTTACCCATACTGCCCATACTTTGCTGCATCTTACCCGCAAAACTAGAACCAATAACTCCTAACTCCTGAGTTAATTTTATAGCAGCCATAAGCAAAGCAATAGTAACAATATAATCCATTAGGGCCGAGGTAGAACTAATACCCGAGATAAATTCCGTTTCCTCACTGGTCTCAAACTCACTTACTACTTGACCTGAAGCTGCCTCACTCATTTCGCCCGCAACTTTTCCACTACTTCTCTGAATTGTTAAAAATGCTAACCATAGAAAAAATGCTAAAACCGGTCCAGAAACTAAATTTTTTCCTAATTCTTGCCACCATTGTTTAGCATATTTAGCTCCAAAAGGAGAGGCTTGTAATAAAAAGGCAAGAGGAGATAATATCACTAAAACCCACAAACTAACTATCCTACCTACCAAAACAACTATCATTATTAACATAACTATCACAAAAACTGTTAATAAAATAAGGGCTAATAATAAAGCTCCAAAAACTGCTAAAGCATCTAAATTATCATTATTATCCGCAAAATTTCCCGTAGCTTCTCCCCTTACACTTGCTGACATCATTTCATTTAAATGTAATCCAGCTCCTAAATTACCAGCTACGGCATCTTTAAAGGCTGAAACAAAAGTTAACATTACAACTTGAGAAAAACCAATTAAAAGCCCAGTGATTGTTTTAGAAAAATTTATCAAAATAGCTGCTATGACAAGTTTACCTAACCATTTTTTATAAGCATAAGATTCTATTTTAAGAATTGTAGCAAATGAAATTACTAATAAAATTAAAATAAAAAACATATTACAAATATCTCTCACTAATTTCCATCCTTCTTTAACAGCTGTAACACCTAAAAAATTATTAAACTGAGCAAATTTTGCAAAAATATTTATTTCTAAAGTTATTATTTTAGATAAAAAAGTTATAAAATGAGCAATAAGAAGTCCCAACAGACTAGCTAAAGCACTTCCTAAATTTGCATGTACCGGAGACGGAATTACTATGACTAATAATAATACAGATAAAAGGACAGAATAAAAAATCCGTCTTTTTTTAGAAAGGTTTAACCATTCTTTTCCTAATTTTTTATATAATCTATTAAACATTTGCCTCATCCCCAACCCTTCTCCCTGCCTGCCGGCAGGCAGGCATCTCTGACGAAAAAGGTCGCTTATTCGTATATTAATTAATACACTAAATCTTTAACAAAAACCTCATATATTTCCCTCTCCCTCTCCGAGGGAGAGGGATTAAGGGTGAGGGCGTTTTACTTAGGAACTACAATTACCGAACAAGTCTCATCACCACAATCACCTAAATTTACTGCTCCACTACTATTACCCCAATTATCAATAATAGTAACTTCTGGGGTATAAACACAACAACCACCCTGAATAGTAGAATTATAACTTGTACAATCTTCTCGCCAATAATTATTTAAAGCATCACAAGTATATACATAACTATATGAGAAAAATCCATCCTGACTTGCATTTTTATCATCCTCCACACAAGCGTCTTCATGATCTCCCCA
>JAUVAE010000027.1 GCA_030591905.1 Candidatus Komeilibacteria bacterium | reverse complement strand
TTCCATGTCTCTAATCAAAATTGTTTTATCTAAAATTTCTTTTTGACCAATAATTATACTTAATTTAGCTTTCTTTCTATTTGAAGCTTCTAATTGAGCTTTCAAAGCTGCCTTAGAAAGACTTTCTCCAACATTAAATCCAGATTGTCTTAATTCTTCAAATAAAACTAAAGCTTTCTTTCTAGCCGCTTCTCCTAATTGAGCAACAAAAATATCGCATCTATCACTCTTAACTATTTCTTTATTTTTCTTTATGCTAGGTGTCTCTTCTTTTTCTCTTAATTTAGCAATTGTTCTTTCCATTCCAATAGCCAAGCCTATTGCTGGAGTTTCTGGTCCACATAAGGTTTTTATCAAACCATCATAACGACCACCACCAGCTAAAGCACTTTGACTTCCGGAGCTCCCTTTCGGAAACACTTCAAAAGTTGTTCGATTATAATAATCTAATCCTCTGACTATAAAAGGATTTAAGATGTAAGAAGTTTCAGCATCTTCTAAATATTCCAAAACTTTAACAAAATGACTATTACAATCTTCACATAAATGATCAATTATTTGAGGAGCGTCTTCTACTACTTCTTTACATTTTTTTTCTTTACAATCTAAAACTCTAAGGGGATTTTTTAAATAACGTGATTTACAATTATTACATAATTTATTTTTTTTCTTTTTTAAATAATTCTTTAACAATCTAATATAAATTTTTCTACATTTTATACAACCAATACTATTAATTTGAATATCAACTGGAATACCTATATCATTGTACATTTGTTTACATAAATATATCAATTGAGCATCAATTATTGGATCATCATCACCAATTGCTTCTAAGCCAAATTGATAAAATTGACGATAACGACCAGCCTGAGGCCTATCATATCTAAACATAGGTCCTAAATAAAAAACTTTAACTGGTTTTGGTTTATTAAGCATTCCGTGTTCAACATAAGCTCTAACAATTCCAGCAGTTCCTTCTGGCCTTAAACTGACCTCTTCTTTTCCTAAAGTTTTAAAAGAAAACATTTCTTTAGAAACTATATCCGTTTCTTCACCAACTCCCCTAACAAATAAACCAGTTTCTTCTAGAATCGGTAAATCTATTCTTTGAAAACCATAAGATTTGGATATACTGACAAACTTTTCTCTAACAAAATTCCAATACATCTGATCTGATGGTAAGATGTCTTTAAAACCCTTAACTAAAGAAAATTTTCTTTTCTTTGATTTAGTTTTAACCTTAGCTTTAAGTTTGGTTTTAGCTTTCGCTTTTACCCTTACTTTGGTCACTTTTTTTTGTGCTTTTTTAGTCATTTGATACTTGTTATTTATTTTTATAATCCGTAATCATATTCTGAAAAATTAAAAATTGTTGCTTCTTTAAATGGAAAACCTCTAATCCAAACCCTACCAGTAATCAGTTCTCTTTTGATAGGACCAAGATTTCTAGAATCCTTAGAATTTTTTCTATTATCTCCTAAAACGAAAAATTCATCATCCTTTAATTTCAATCCTTTAATATTACCAAATGTTTTAGTATTTTCTGGGAGATAATCAGATTCATTAATTTGAATAAAATCGTTTTTATTAATTCCTTTTATATAAACTTTGGAATTTTCTATTTTAATAGTTTCCCCTGGTAATCCGATAATTCTTTTTATATAATATTGTTTAGTATTGGTCGGATTTTTAAAAACCACAACCTCACCTCTATCTGGCTCATTAAAACGGTAAGAAATTTCATTAATTACTAAATATTCTTTATCATGAAAATTAGGTTGCATAGAAGCACCATCCACCATAAAAGGTTGAATTATGAAATATCTGATTGGCAATATAATCGCCAAGGAAATAATAACTGTCTTTAATATTTCTAAAGTAAAACTAAAAAAAGATTTCCAAAAATTTTTCTTAGGTAAATTATTATTTTTTTCCTTTATTTCTTCTACGACTTCTTCTTGAGCGCTTGGTTTTTTCTCATCCATTTTGTTAAAAATTTATTATATTAAAATTGTCTTAAAACGTCTATTATAGTACCATTTAATAGATTTTTTCACCTAAAAGTATAGATATATTAACATATTTTTTAAATAAAATCAAATAAAAAATAGTCCTCAAAACGAAGACTGCTTTTCATTTTATCTTTAATTCTAGTTTAAGATTGTTTGTATTTTTTCTTAAATCTTTTATGAATAAACAACCATTTACCAAATTCAATAGAAACAACTTCAAATAAAGCAACACCTAACATTATCAACCAACCTTCCATTCCTAAAGGTATTGTTCTTAATGCTTTTTGGAAAAGAGGAAAATATATTCCAGCCATTAACATAATCAAACTAATCGTAGTTCCTAAAACTAGAAGCTTATTATCAAATAATTTATAATTCCATATTTGACGTTTTAGATTCTTACATGAGTAAACATATATCAAAGAATCAATGCCTAAAGCGGCAAACATATAAGTTCGGACATGAACAATATCGTGTCCGGTTTTCATTAATATAATAAAAAGTACTAATAATCCAATATCTGTAAAAACCCCTATTACAAAAATTAAAAACTTCATCTCTTTATCTAAAATTGGTTCATTCTTTTTTAAAGGTTTTCTCTTCATTATGTCCTTATCCCCCTTTTCAAAAGCCAGAGCAAAATTCGGCAAGGAATCATTAACAATGTTTATCCATAAAATCTGAGCTGGTATTAAAGGCAGGGGCAATCCCAAAACAATAGCCGATACTATTAATAGCATTCCAGAAAAAGAATCTGATAATAAATAAACAATAATTTTTCTGAGATTATCAAAAATAATCCGACCCTGTTTTACGGCTTGAACAATAACAGAAAAATCATTTTCTAAAAGAACAATCTCGGCAGTTTCTTTAGCAATATCAGTTCCGGAACCCAAAGCTATTCCAATATCAGCCATTTGAATCGCGGGGGCATCATTAATTCCATCTCCAGCCATAGCCACCACTTCGTTATTTTCTTGTAAAGCTTTAATAATTCTTAATTTATGATGAGGGCTTACCCTGGCGTATAAATTAACTTTTTTAACTCTCTCTCGTAAATCATCATCATTTAGTTTATCTAATTCTTCTCCTATTAAAATATTTTCCGAAGCGACCTTTAGTCCAACTTCCGCTGCTACTGCTCGAGCAGTTAATTTATGATCTCCAGTAATAATAATCGGCCTAATACCTGCCTGCCGACAAATTCTGATAGTTTCTTTAGAAGTTTTTCTCAAAGGATCCTTTAAGGCTATTAAACCTAATAAAACTAAATGTTCAAAATTATCATCTAAATTATCTTTTAAGATTTTACTACTAATTCTTCTTTCGGCAACAGCTAATAATCTTAAACCTTTAGATGTAAAATGATTTTGAGTCTTAACAATTTTTTCTTTTTCTTTAGCCGTTAATCTTTTAACTCCATTTTTAGTATTAATGAAACTACAATGTTCAATTACTATTTCCGGAGCACCCTTACAAAATATTATTCTATCATTAGTCTGTTCTTTAAGATTAGTATGCAGAGTCATCATGTATTTTTTAGCACTATCAAATGTAACCTCATCTAATTGAGGATAAATCTTCTTTTCTTCTTTCAAAGAAAAACCTAAATCCAATCCGGCCGACAATAAAGCCTTGTCCGTAGGGGAACCAGATATTTCTAATTCTTTTAATGATTCTTGAGAAGCTTTTTGGTCTTCTAAAAAAGAATCATTACATAAAAACCCAACCCTTAAAACCTCTTTAACTCTATCAGATAAAGTTCGATCTTTTTTAGAAAGAATATCAACAATTTCATTGTCTAAAATAATATCACTGACTGCCATTTGACCAACTGTTAAAGTACCAGTCTTATCTGTACAAATTACAGTAGTAGATCCTAAAGTTTCAGCAGCCACCAAACGTCTAACTAAAGATTTCTTTTTTAAAATCCTTTGCATACCAATCGCTAAAATGACAGTAATGGCTACCGGTAAACCCTCGGGGATAGAAGAAACTGCAATGGCAACACTGATTAAAAACATTTCCAAAGCACTACGACCCAAAATTATACCTAAAATAAAAATCAAAGCACAAGCAACTAAAGAAAATATCCCAATAATGTGACCTAACTTTTTTAATCTAATTTGTAAAGGAGTTGCTTCATCTTCGGTTTCACTAATATAGCCAGCTATTTTACCTATCTCTGTATCCATACCTGTTGCCACAACTAAAGCCACAGCGTTACCTCTCACGATATTCGTACCTGTATAAAGAATACTACTTCTATCGCCAATTACTGCTCCCACTGAAACTTTTTCTGAACTTTTATCTACAGCTAAAGACTCTCCCGTTAAAGCAGCTTCCTGGCATTTTAATTCATTAGTCTCTAAAATTCTACAATCTGCAGCTACTCGAGAACCAGATTGAATTAAAATAATATCTCCTAAAACTAAATCTTCAGTATTTAAAAGATACTGTTGACCTTCTCGCCGAACGAAAACTTGTTGTTTAATATAATGCTTTAATTTAGAAAGATCACTTTGAGCCTTGTTCTCTTGAAAATAACCAATAACAGTATTTAAAAATACCGCCGCTAAAATAACTATAGCGTCCACATTTTCACCAAAAAGAAAAGATATTAAAGAAGCCAATAATAAAATATAAATTAAGATATTATTGAATTGACTAAAAAATATAAAAAACTTAGAAATCTTTTTTTGTTCTATAATTTTATTAGGTCCGTATTTAACTAATCTTTTCTGAGCTTCCTCTTCAGAAAGTCCTTGTAAATTAGAATTAAGATCACTTAATACCTTTTGACCAGAAATACTATGATAATTTTTTTCCATATTATGATTTTTGAATAATTTAATCTAAATTGTAATTAGCTACTAACTACCAACTACAAGCTACCAAACTATTTCAATTATAACAGATATAATTATTTTTGATAACAGACTAAAATTGCATTATCTCTATATTTTTTATACTATATATATAGAAACATACAAAAAACACTTTATATTGCATACATAATACATTATTCATAATACATAATACAAATACCATGATTGTACTTTACCTTGTTATTTTACTAAGCTTATCAGCTTGGTTTTCAGGAATGGAAATTGCTCTATTTTCTCTCTCCCCTGCCAAAATAAAAGCTTTAGTTAATGAAAAGAAAAAGAATGCTAAATTATTAGAAAAAATACTAAATAATAAAAATAAACTCTTAGTTGTAATCTTATTAGGTAATAATTTAGTAAATGTTTTTACTGCTAGTTTAACTACTGTTTGGATTCATGAAAGATTTGGTTCAGCTGCAATTGGAATAGCAACTGGAATCGTGACTCTTTTAATTTTAATATTTGGCGAAATGTATCCTAAAGCCTACTTTCAAAGTAATGCTGAAAAAACTGCTTTGAAATTTTCACCAATTATTAATTTTTTACAAATAAGTCTATATCCAATAATCTTTATTTTAGAAAAAATACTAAATTTTCTCGCAAAAAAGAATAAAGAAACTATATCTGAAACGGAATTTAAAGCTATGAGTAGGATGGCTGTAGAAAGTGGCTCAATCGAATTTAAAGAACATGAAATGATTATGAATGTCCTTAACTTTAATGATAGAGAAGTTAAAGAAGTAATGACTCCTCTTTATAAAGTTAACTCTGTCAGTCATGATACTGAAGTTGATCAAATTGCTTATTATATGGCCAATGAAGAACATAGTAGATATCCAGTTTATAAAAATCACAAAGACAATATATTGGGCTATGTTCACATTAAAGACATTATGAGAATATTAAATAGCGATAAGCGAGAAGATACCTTAGAAAAATATGTTCAACCAATGATAAGAATTGATGAACATCAAAAAATAAATTCTATATTTAAAAAAATGATTAGAAAAAATAGCCATATCTCATTAGTTACTCGAAAAAATGATCAAATATTAGGCATTATAACTTTAGAAGATATATTAGAAGAAATAGTTGGGGAGATTGAAGATGAAAGTGATGAAGAAGAAAAGAAATAAATTATTTTTAAATACTTTACCACCAGATTTTAATCTGGTGGTTTTTAAATAGCAACAGAGGTTGACTTTTAGCTTATTTGCGCTAAAATAACTTAATTATTAAAAAATAAAAAATACCAAGGGAGGTAAAAATGGACATAATAGAGGTTAAACTAAATCCAGTTGGCGATACTTTAATCAATAAAGATGTCCCCAACGAAGATGCACCGCTAAATAGTCACATGAACAGACATAAGCATTGTAATGGTTTCTTTCATGAACATAAAATTTCCGATACTCATTGCAGATATGTTTGTGACAAATGTGGATTTGCATTTATAGTTCCAAAAGAAATTGATACATTCGAAAAATTCAAGGAACATATTGCAACACATGAATCCGTTCAGAACAGATAAGCATCGTATTTTAAAACCACCAAACCGAATTCGGTTTGGTGGAATTTTTTTATTTTATACTCTAATTTTATAATTTAGAAACTTTGTCTTTTATTTCCCTGACCTCTTTTAAAATTTCTTCTCCTAATCTCACTGCCTTTAAATCAACTTGTAAGTCCTCTTCATCTCGAAGGTCATCTCTAGTTACTTGTCGATTCTGATCCATTAATAATAAAATCATTAGAATAATAGCTTCCAAAGACACAACCATAATCAATAGATTAATATCTAGTTTAAAAAATAACCAGCCACCAAACCAAATTATGTGAAAAATTAAAAACCACCAAGACCCGACAATGGAACTAATAGAATCTATAAGTTTAAATTTACCTATTTTCATAATTTTAAAATTTATTGTTAACAAACTAATTATAATATTATTTTAAAAAAAGGGAAATAGCCCGACCTCTATCCCTGTCTCCCTTTCTCCTAGTCAGGAGAAAGGGACTATATGCTCGTTTAGTTCTCTCGTCCCTCTCCTGCCTGCCCGCGACGCGGGACGCGGCCTGGGACTAGGAGAGAGATGTCCGACTTGTCTCACCGTAACTTTAGTGAAGGTGGAAGGACAGGGAGAGGTTAAATCATTGATACTTGATTTTTAAAAAAATATATGTTATATTCTTACAATATCCAAAAAAATTAAGGAGGAAAAAAATGGGAATTATTATTACCCTAGTAGGTATTATTGGAATTAGGAATGGGAAAGTGATCGAAAGCAGACAAATAGAATTAAAAGGCAGTATTAGTACAAAATCTGTCAACAAATTTTTCAAAGATGTAAACCTTTTAAATTTTCATAACCCAGAAGAGCACAATTTTTTTGAATGTTTTTCTAATCATAGGAAAAATTTTCCTATCACCCGTATTACTTTCGGCAAGATTGGAGGTTATACTCGTAATGGAGGTCATACTTATATGAGAAACGACCGTACTGGAAAAATAACCAAAATTGATATTTGGGACACTATTCAATTCTGCGGGCAAAGCTTCATCCTTCTCAAACTTAGACCAGATCTCTAGTAAAATTAAACAAATAAAAAGCCACTAAGCCTAAAAACTTAGTGGTATTTTTTTATTTAGACAAACAAAAAACTCGATAAAATCGAGAATAAAATGGCTGTGTCCTCCTTCGCATAAAGCTTCGAAGGACTATCCTTCTATTCCCCTTCGGGAATTCCGGATAGCTGTGCCATCCGTAGCTCTGCTTTGCAGAGTAAAGGATGGTACGCCGTGCAGGATTCGAACCTGCGACCATCAGCTTAAAAGGCTGCTGCTCTACCAACTGAGCTAACGGCGCA
>JAUVAE010000088.1 GCA_030591905.1 Candidatus Komeilibacteria bacterium | reverse complement strand
TTACCGATATAGGATGGAGTATCTATCACAATACAGTTTATCGATTTCCAAAACATCAACACCGGAAAAGGGTTAATTAAAAAATAAAATAGCAGAATATAAATGTTTGTAATTTATTTCCCCACAGACCTGCTTTTTCTAAAACTTTCTGTACCCCGCTTGGACTAATTATATTTTTACCATTGTTTTCATTACGTATAATAAAAGCGATGGTTCGACGACCCCACAGAGGGTGTTTCTTTTTTAATTCAATAACCCTGTTTATGTATTTTACATCAATCTTTCCTAAATGTTTGTTGACATGACTTTTTAGGATCTTAATTCCTTCTAATCCACTTTTCAAGTAACGAGGATACCATTTTCGAAAAGTATTTATGGATACTCCAGCTCGGTCACAGGATTTGGTAATATTTTGAGTCTCAAGATAGTTTTCAATCATTAACTTTTTCTGTAAAAAACTAGTAGCTCCCCGATATTTCCCTTTCTTTTCTTTTTCCATAATTACTCCTTCAAATAACGATATTGTCTCTTATTTTAAAGCAGATATTGTTACTAGTCAACATCCAAGTAACCATTAATTTAAAAAAAAATTAAAAAAAAGAAGGAATTTTTTAGATAGACGTTGTAAATAGATATATAAAAATGTTAACAGTTAACAGTTAACATTATTTACTATAATTTTCATTTTACCGTATAGCCTAAATGGTCTAATAAAATACCAGGTAGAGCAAATAAGGTAAATTATTATGCTCGCCACAATTTATATTTATCTATAAGTTTAATAGATTTTTTGGAGTTAAATTAAATGGTAGAAAATAAGAATAATAAAATTAATTTATATACTAACCCCGATAAGGATATGTTTGCAAGCAAGAAAATTGGGGAGGTTTTTCCAAATTTGGAAGACCAAATTTACAAAATTATTAAAGATAAAATTATATGGCATGAAATTAAAATGGGAGAACGGATTATTGATAAAAATATAGCAGAAGAACTAAGCGTTAGCAGGAGTTTGGTTAGGCAAGTTTTTGCCACTTTAGTAAAAGAAGAATTATTGATATTAATTCCAAGAAATGGTTTTTATGTTAGAAAGATAGATAAAAGGGAAATAGAAGAAATATATAATGTTAGAAGCGTTTTAGAGGGTTATGCTGTAAAATTAACGGTTCCCAAGATAAGCGAAAAAAAAATTGATCAACTAGAATTGATATTCAATAAAGCAAAAAAAGATTTAGGAAAAAATAAAGTTAGTAGATTCATTAAAACTGATGAACAATTACATAAAACGCTTATAGATAATTGTGGGAATAATTATCTGAAGAAAATTATTAATAGATACAATAACCACTATATTTTTTTTAGAGTAGTTGATTTAAGTCGAATAGAAAGGGCAGAAGAATCTTATTTTGAGCATTATGAGATTTTTAAAGCAGTAAAAAATAGGAACATAAAATTATCTTCTAGATTAATGGAGGAGCATATTATTAATGCAAAAAATATTATTTTAACAAATTTTAATAAATATATGTATGGGAAGCCGATAAATATTGAGAATGTCTAAATACTTAATTTGTTGACCAAATAGTAACAGAAAGGGGTGAATGCATAGAAATAATTATTATCTATCTTAGAATTTGATAATTTAGGAGGTGATAATTGAATTTTAAAATTATTTATTTAACTCATCCTTGATTAAAAAATAAAAAAGGAGGAAAATAATTATGAAGAAGAATTTTACTATATTAACAATAGTGTTAATTGCTTTGGGTCTATTAATTAGTAACGTTTTTGCTGGTCCTATTATAATTAAATATGGCCATGGTGGACCACCTGATCCTTTGAGTTTACCTGAACAATCGGGTGCAGTTGTTTTTAAAGATTATGTTGAATCGAGATCAGGAGGTAGATTAAAAGTTGAAATTTATCCTGCTTGTCAGTTAGGTTCGGAGAGAGAAATGTTAGAAGGGGTTCAACTTGGTACGGTTGAAATGGCGAATACTAGCGAAGGAGCTGTTGCAGGGTTTTATCCCGATATTTTAGCCACTGCCATACCTTACGCTTTTAAAAATAGAAGAATTGCCTGGGAAGTTTTAGAAGGTCCTTTTGGGCAGAAGCTAAGAGAAGATATAAGAAAAGCAACAGGAATGCGTGTTTTGACTTTTAGTGATAATGGATTTCGCAATTTTACCAATGATGTTCGACCGATTCATTCGCCAGAAGATTTAAAAGGATTAAAAATTAGAACTATGGAAAATCCTGCTCATATGAAGATGGTAGAAGCCTTAGGAGCAATTCCTACTCCAATTGCTTGGGCTGAATGTTATAATGCTTTACAGATGGGGACAGTAGATGGACAAGAAAATCCAATAAGCTTAATAGTCGCTAAAAGATTCTATGAAGTACAAAAGTATGTTACTTTAGATGGTCACATTTTTAGCATAGATTTCATATGGATTAATGAGGATTTTTATCAAAGTCTTTCCCCTGATTTACAGCAAATTGTAAAAGATGGAGCAGTAATGGCTTCTCTGGTGCAACGCGGAATGAAATCATTAACTAACACACTAGGAGTAGATTTACTTAAAGAAGAAGGAATGGAAGTATATACACCTACTGCTGAAGAGTTAGAAAAATTCAAGAAAGCAGCTCAGGAACCAGTTCTAAAGTGGTTAAAAACGGAGGTTAACCCAGATTTTTTAGATGAATTTTTAAATGCGATTAAAAAAGCAGAAGAAAAAATAGCTGTGAAGTAAACTATTGTTGAAGTATTACATAGGCAAAATCTCAGAATATAAATTAATTATGTAGATGATTATAATAATTACGAATTAAGAGCACGTTGATAGAAATAAAATAACTGAAAAAATATTTAGAATTAATAAAAATATGAAAAGAACTAATTAAAATGGGATTAAATAAGTAAATTATTATAAGATTAAATGAGATTTTGCCTATGTATTTAATTACCTTAATTTTATTAAATTTTGGAAAATCGAAAACGAGAGTGAATTTTTTCAGTGATAAAAATAATTTTGAGAAAGGAATAAAAATTTAATTGTTTAATAGGATTATTTATATATTTAATTTAATAATCAGTTTTATTACTGATGGGATTAGATGGATTATTGCTTTTTTACTTATTGGAATGGTTATATCAGTACTATTAACAATTATTTCTAGATATATAATTACAATATCAATTCCATGGACAGAAGAACTTGCAAGATATTTAATGATATGGATAGCCTTCTTAGCAGGTAGTCTTGGTCTAAAAAAGGGTGTTCATGTGGGGATTGTGTTTTTAGTAAGAAAAACTTCGCTTAAAATTAAAAGATATATAGGGATTACAAGTAAATTAAGTATGATGTTTTTCTTTATAGTTGTAACTTTGGAAGGTTATAATTTAGCCAGGTTTGTATCTAGGCAATTATCTCCAGCATTAAGAATTTCAATGGCTTGGGTATATTCTTCATTGCCAATATCAGGAGTATTTTTTTTATTATTTCTAACGCAACTTCTTTTTGATGAT
>JAUVAE010000034.1 GCA_030591905.1 Candidatus Komeilibacteria bacterium | reverse complement strand
ATATGAGGTAATTTAAGTGTTATAGCTAATTGATCTCCTAGAGTGGGAAATCGTCTAATATGGTGCAAAGTTCGTCGATTTTGGTCTATTAAATGACAACCAGCTATGCTAGCTTGAGGATTTTTATCCATCCAATTAATCATATTCTCTAAAGTATGAGAGAGAATTTGCATATCTGGATTTAAAAGTAATACATAGTCATATTTAGTGTGTAAAGATCCGATATTATTAGCTTTAGCGAAACCAAGATTGGTATCTGAAACAATTAAGTTGACTGCTGAATATTTTTGTCTAATCATGGTAATGCTTCCATCTTGGGAGTTGTTGTCTATCACAATAATATCTAGTTCTATATTTTCAGAATTATCAAAAATAGACTTTAGACAATTATCTAATAAGTCTTTAACTTTGTAGTTAACTATAATTATGGAAAGGTTGTACATACTTCTTATTTTAACATTTTTAGATTAAAAAAAACAATATTAATATAATTTTGTGTTGATTAAGTTAAAAATGAAAAAAGACTACTTTTTTAATAAGCAAAAGTAGTCTTTAGTTAAATTAATTCTCATTTTCCCTCCTCAAAGAAATGATACTTTCGGCCTATTGGTAGATTGAATAATAAACCATTGGAACCAGTAGTAACAGTATAGACAAAGTTGGTTTCGCTGGGTTGGCGATTCTTTAGCCAGGTTTTAGCTGTTTCTTCGGCCTTTTTAGCTGCAACTGAATCCATTTCTTCATCACAGTTCTTTTTAGTGCCTAAACCAGTTGCTAAGGCAATTGGAATAGCAAATGGGCCCATAAATGAACCAAAGATAAGCAGAGCTAGACCACCAACAACATAAGGAAGTGGACCTTTGCTTTTAACTCTTCTTTTCATGATATACCTCCAATTACCAAATAGAGATTTCAGTAGTCATACTTACTTTCTCGCCTGAGTTAAAAAAGAATCCATTTTTAACACTACCACCAAAATTACGGATGCGCATGTTACATTTATCAGGATTTCGATTTTGTAACCAAGTACATGCAATGGCAGTATTTTCTTTGACAAGGGATCCTAATAGTTCCATTCTAGCTATACTTTGCTTAACCCCCAATTCACGCTCGACAATATCAAGTTGACGATGGAAAATTGGGACAGCTGATTCGGGCAGTGTTTTAGCTAAAACAGCTAAAGGGTTTTCAGTTAACCCATTGAAAGGTAATGGGAACTGAGCATAAGGGACTGG
Organism: Candidatus Komeilibacteria bacterium; assembly: GCA_030591905.1. Taxonomy (GTDB): domain Bacteria; phylum Patescibacteriota; class Patescibacteriia; order UBA1558; family S5-K13; genus JAIOTH01. The sequence continues at coordinate 5,872 of JAUVAE010000034.1, read as the reverse complement.
TGTGGTTAACATTTTTCCTCCTTTGTTGGAATTTTTATTACCAACACTATTGATACTATTAATATAGTACTTTATCTTATTTTGTCAATATTAAATTATTAATAATTATATCTTCTCACAAAATTCAATTAAACGATTAGAATATCCCCATTCATTGTCATACCAAGAAATTATTTTTACTAAATTATCACTAGTAACTTTAGTAGATAGAAGATCAACAATCGAAGAATGTGAATTACCAAGAATATCAGTAGAAACTAAAGGTTCTGTGGTGGCTTGGAGAATGCCCTGCCATTTTTTAAGTTGAGCTTCTTTTTTAAATACTTTATTAATTTGCTCGATTGTAACTTTCTTTTTAGTTTTAATAGTAATATCGGAAAGTGAACCATTAGCTACAGGAACTCTAATAGCCATGCCATCAAATTAACCTTTTAATTTTGGAATAACTTTAGTAGTAGCAATAGCTGCTCCAGTGGTGGTAGGAATGATATTTATAGCTGCTGCTCGAGCCCTTCGTAAGTCTTTATGTGTTTCATCAACTAATCCTTGATCAGCAGTATAAGCATGAATGGTCGTCATTAAAGCCTTTTCTACTCCAAAATAGTCACACATAATTTTCATTACTGGAGCAATACAATTAGTAGTACAAGAAGCTAAATCATATATTTTTTTGTTTTTAGATATTTTATTGTCATTAACTCCGGGAACTATAGTCTGGATTCCAGGACCTTTAGAAGGAGCGGAGATAACAACTTTCTGAGCTCCAGCTTTTAAATGTAAACCAGCTGTTTCTTTGGTTTTAAAAACTCCAGTACATTCTAAGACAATATCAACTTCTAATTCTTTCCAAGGCAAATTTAAGGGATCTTTTTCAGAAAAAGTTGGAATTTTTTTACCATTAACAATTAAGGCATCTTTAATTACCTTTACTGTTCCAGTGAAATTTTCCTGCACAGAATCATATTTTAGTAAATGTGCTAATGATTCAACGCTAGTTAAATCATTAATAGCCACTACTTGAATATTTTTATTCTGCAGAGCTATCTTAAAGGCTCCTCTGCCAATCCGACCAAAGCCATTAATGGCAATTCTTATTTTTTTCATCCTATTAAATATTAATTATTATTTTATTATTCTTTATAGAAATATCTTATTCTATTAAATCTTATTAAACTTTTTTATTATTTGATTTAACAGGATAAATATGTTTATTTATTTAATTATTTTTAAATAAGTTTATCATCATGAGGCTCGGAATATATTATTTCATCTTTTATGGAAACTTGGGGATGTTTTTTAGTTTTTACTTCTTTAAGATAATTTTCATGTCTTTTTATTTCAGTATTTATTTTGGATAATTTTTTAAATAATCTAATTAAAATAAAAAGTATTAGAAATAGGATAATAATTAAAAACCAAAATTGCCAGGATTTATAATTTAAGTATCCAGGAATTTGATATTCTTTTTCTATTTTATCTTCTTCAGTATCAATTATATTTTGAAATAATCCTGGTTCCAATTCATCTCTTTCTTCAACATAAATGTATTCACCTTCATTTTCTACTTCTTCTTCTAAATCAGAGGGTCCCTCATGAGCAGTATATTCTTGGGCAATAACTAGACTAGTATTCGTGATGAATAATGTAATTATAAATATGAGAATTATTTTTTTCGTTTTGTTCATAGTTTTCTAAGTTGTAAGTTTTAAGGTAGGTTTATGTTTTTTTTATCAATTCGGCCATTATTTTTTCTTCATTGCATTTTACGATGATTTTTTTATATTTTTTAGGGAAGTGTATGTTTTTAAATATTAAATTTCGAATATCAGAATTTCTTTCGCCAATACCACCGCTAAAAACTATGGCATCTACTTTTGGTAATAAGGTGATATATGAGGATATATGTCTTTGGATTCTGTATATAAATAGATCCAATGCTAATTTAGCCAATGCTTTTTTTTCTTTATTCGCTTTGATATTGGATTTATAACCCTTTATTTTATATCCAGCTAAAATCATTATATCTCTTAAATCATTTATTTGAGTAATGCCTTTTAATCCAGAGTTATGATTTAATAATCCATATATTTCAGATAGGCTGAGTTTAAGATGTTTTTTTAAATAAAATGTAATTGCTGGATCAATGTCACCAGCTCTGGTCATCATCATCAAACCAGACATGGGGCTAAATCCCATAGAGGTCTCAATGGCTTGTCCATTTTTGATAGCACTGATACTAGAACCACCACCAAGATGACAAGTTATCAGATTACATTTGTTTGTTTTCTTTTTTAAGACTTTGGCAGAGCCTTGGAGCATTCCTTGGTGAGAAAAGCCATGGAAACCAAATTTACGAATATTATATTTCTTAAAATATTTAAGAGGTAGTGGGTAGAGGTAGGAAACTGGAGTTAGAGTATTAAAAAACATAGTATCAAAGACAGCTACTTGTTTGATTGGCCATAATTCTAAGGAATATTTAGCAACTTTTAGATTAATAGGATTATGCAAAGGTGCTAGATTATTATATTTACTAATTTTATTTATAGTTTTTTGATTTAATTTAACTGGCTTATTAAATTCGACTCCACCATGAACAATGCGATGAACTATTAGGGAAATATTTATATTAGTTTCTTTTATTAAAAATTCTTTAATTATTTTTAAAGCTTGTTGATGTGATTTAATACTTTTTTTCTTACTAATTACAGTTTTATCAAATTCTATAATTGATTTTTTTAATCCGATTTTTTCAATAAGACCACTGTGTATTTCTTTTAAACTTTGATAATTAAAAATTTTAAATTTTAAAGAAGTGCTGCCACTGTTTAAAACTAAAATGTACTTTAATTTTTTCATATTATTGTTCCTTTATCATTTTGTTTAATTCCGGCAGCATTAGCTTCTTCTATATCAATATGGATCATGGTTTGAAATCCTTCTTTAACTCTTACTATAATTTTATCAAATATTAATGCTCGCTCACCTTTAATTTCCAATTTGATTTTTTGTTCATTTTTAAAACCATTTTTCTGGGCTTCGTCGGGAGAAATATGTAAGTGTCTTTTGGCAATAATTACCCCTTCTTCTAAACTAACTTCATTAAGATCACTAACTATTTTAATTCCCGGAGTATTATCAAGATTTCCTGATAATTTTATTGGAGCATCTATTCCTAGAATAAAAGTATCTGATTTTAGAATTTCAATTTGAGTTTTGTCTCTAGCTGGTCCGATTATTCTAACATTTTCCAATTTACCTTTGGGGCCGATTAAAGTAACCGTTTCTTGAGCAGCAAAATCGTCACATTGAGATAATTTTTTTTCAGAATTTAAACTGTAACCAGGACCAAATAATTTTTCAATTACTTCTTTACTAAGATGGACATGTCTATTTGAATATTCTATTTGTACTTTCAGCCCATTAAATTTTTTGTTATTTTTCATATTTATGATTTATTAGATTATATTTGTTGAAAATTATTTATGTCCCGTTAGTATTTTAAGTATATTATTTAACGGGCTAAATATTATTTATATTTTGTATTTTTTAATTGAGATTTATTTAATAAGCCTACTTGAGCTCCGATTTTTTTAATAACAGCATTGCTCCTATAAATGGCTAATTTAAGGCTTTTTTCTATGTTATTTTTATACACAATTAAGCCAGCTACAAAACTAGAACCAAAAGCATCACCAGCGCCAGTGGTATTTATTCCTTTTTTATTAGTTGATGTTTTTCTGAAATATTTTTTTTGACCATCATAAATATAAGCTCCTTTATGGCCATTTGTAATAGCAACAATTTCAGGTCCCCAAGAATAAATTGTTTCTAAAAGTTTGTTTATATTTGTTGTTTTTATACCAGCAGATAATACTAGTTCAATAGCTTCGTCTTTATTAAGGTTAAAGAAATTAATCATTGGTAAATATTTGCGGAAGAATTTATAACCGTATTTTAATTGAGCCCCGCCAGGATTCCAGGCTATTTTAGTTTTTTTACTTTTAAATTCTAAAATATTTTTAATATTACTTTTAACTAATTTATCTTTTCCACTTAAAGAAGCAATATAAATCCATTTTGTTTTTAATTTAGATATTCTATTTTTACTTAGTTTCAATTCTCTATTAGCACCTCGATGTCCGAAGATAGCATGTTCGTTATAGTCACCATGGTTAATAATAAAAGAAAAACCAGAATAAGTACTTTTATCCTGACTAATATATCTAGTATCAACTTTTTTGTTTTTTAGCTCTTTAATTATCAATTCTCCTATCCAATCATATCCTAAATTTAAAAATGTGGCTGTTTTTAGATTTAAAGCAGCAAAACTTAAAGCAGTATTCATCCCCCCTCCGCCAAAGGTTAGATGAACATCATTAGAAATAATTTTAGCTCCATATTCAAACGCTATTAGTTTTTGTTTTAAAATATTGGCTTTATTTTTAATGATTTCAGCATCATCAGTATAGTACATAATGTCTTGAGCGGCTCCACCAATTGTAATTACATCAAATTTTTTTAACATAAATTAAAAAATTACTTATATAAAATTATATATAAACTACCTTTATTATAGCAGAAATTTAAAAAACAAAAAAACGAGCATCACTCGTTTTTAAAAGACCTAAAAAACCAGTGTCATTGGAAATCTCACAAACCACAGAGTGGGTGAAGATCAGGTTATATGGCCACGACCATATAACACTTAAAATCCCAATGTTAATGATGTAGTTTTCCAATTGCTGATTCTTTAGGCAATCTAATTATATCAACTTTGATTTTAAAAGTAAAGAAAATTTAGAATGCACTAGCATCAACACTTCTTTGATATTCGTGTATTTCTTCAGGACTAAACCAATGACTAATTTCATGTTGAGCTTCCTCAGGTGTCTCTGAAGCGTGAACAATATTTTTGACAGCTCTTTTGCCCTTATTAGCTGCAATCGGAGAATCTACTGAAAAATCACCTCGGATCGTTCCCATCTCAGCCATAGAAGGCATTGTTGGACCAGATAATTTTCTGACCATATCAATGGCATGTATACCTTGAACAACTATTTTAACTAATGGGGCTGAGGTCATAAAATCAATTAACCATCCTCGAACCATAACTCCAATCTCATAAGCATCTATAGTACCTACTTCTTTTTGAGCATCTAAATTATATTTTTCGTAAGTATCTAATGTTTTTTGACCGACTCGAGAAATCCATTTTTTATCTTTGGGATAATGACTGTCCATTTGTTCATGAGTTGGTTTAAACATTCCTAAAGCTACTATTTTTAGACCTCTTTGTTCTATTCTTTCAATTATTTCACCGATTAGTCCTCTAGTAACTCCATCAGGTTTGATCATTAAAAAAGTTTGTTCTTGTTTTGGATTATCCATAATTTTTAGAAATTATTTTTTAAGTATTTCTTTTACTTTATCTACTACTTGAGCTGGGGTTAGGTTTGCTTTAACTAAATAATCTGTAGCTCCAAGTTTATTTCCTTTTTCTATGTCTTCTTCTTGTCCTAAATTAGTTAACATGATTATAGGACTGTTTTTAGTACTAGTGTCTTTTTTTAAATTTTTGAGCACCATAAATCCGTCCATTTCTGGCATCATAATATCTAATAATATTATATCTGGGTTTATTTTTTTAGCTTGTTCTAATCCAATCCTACCATTAGAAGCTTTTTCGGCTTGATAGCCTTCTTTCTCAAATTTAGAAATATACATATTAACTAACATTTCTTCATCTTCTATAATTAGAACTTTTGTTTTATCTGACATGTTATTGATTTAATTAATATTAAAATTAAAATATAGATTTTTAAAAATCTTATTAAACTTGTTGTGTAATAAATTACGTAACGAAATTTTT
>JAUVAE010000061.1 GCA_030591905.1 Candidatus Komeilibacteria bacterium | reverse complement strand
ATGTTTAAGAAAATTAATAAATAACTTGTTTTATGCATGAGTTAGATGAAATATTTGAACAGCAAATAGATGGAAGAAAAGAGATGAAAATCTCTGAAAAAGAAGGAGAAAGTTATTATTTAATTAAATACGGAGGTATTACAGAATTTATAATTAAGTATGATGATGAATAAGAAACAGAAATAACAACAACGGATCGCAATGAGATTAAGAAAAACTGGGATGTCATTTTAAATCAGTTCCTAACGATCTATGAAAAAAGGGTCAGACTTTAAAAAAGTCAAACCCTTGTTATTTTTTCACTTACACACTTCGAGGGATATTATCTCAATTAATTTACACTCCCAAATTACACCTTAATTATATTTACTGCAAACTTAGGATACAGCTCCTTTGTTCCGTAATAACTATTTATATCAGATTTTTTAATTAGAATTTCGTCTCCTTCAGAAGCACCAATTTTTCTAAGTAAGATAGGACTAATTGAGTATTCACCACAATGAAAAAAATTATTACTGTCTTTTTCAACAATTCCTTTATAAACATAAACATTATTATTATCCTCTACAGACCACATTTCATCTAAAGTGAAAACATTTTTCCCTTTTAACAAAACTAACTCATTAACCCAATGAATACTCAATGTAATCTGAAGAATAAAAATGCTCATTTTAGCGATTTCACTTTCTTCAACAACAATTTTTTTCTTGCGGTTGTAATGGGATTTTCCATTAGAAACTAACCTAATATTGCCAATGTATTTCATAAATGATTTGTAACCATCTACATTTTTAATTTCTTTAGAAACATAATATATTTTATTATTATTAACATCATGATAATAATTATTTAAAAACCAATAACACCCCGCCACATTCACCTTTTCACCTTCATTACCATACGGAGGATCCATAACTTCCTTTGGTATAAAACCCGCTTTAAATAATTCATCTAATAACTTTTCAAGTATTTGTCTTAACTTATTTCCATCAGCAATATTTTCACTCTTATATATATATAATAGTGAGTTATTTAGTGTTTCAATCTCATCATATGAAAAATCTAAATTCTTAATTGCTTTGTTTAATTCTGGAAATCTTGATGATAGGTAGTTTACATTAGAATTTAAAATATCATGAATTAAAGTTTTAAAAGACTCTATATTAGCTTTTTCATAAACCTTTTCAATACCACTTTCCTTAAACTCAGCATCAATATTTAAAAAATTTAAATCAACTCTACCTGAAAAAACAAAAACAGGAATATGACTAATCTTATCTTCATCATTATATATTGTGAGAAATTTTCTTAAACCAGCCCTCGTTTCGGCAATTTCAGAACTATCAGAAGAGTCAAAATGAAATAAAGCATCTAAAACAATTGCATCATAATAATTAGGAGTATCTCTTAATATTTTTAAGGCATCTTTTGCATTTGTTACTCCATAAATCCCTATTCCTTCTTCATTAAAATCTTCTATTAATGAATTAAATTTTTCAACCTCATCATCAACCCATAATACTCTTTTTTCATATTCTACCATAGTTTATTATTTAGCTATTTTTATATATAAATCAATCCTTGTTCTATATTCATCATCTTCTAGATGAACTATTTCAAGATTTATTTCGTTCTTTATTAAATGCCTTTTTATTATAGCCCCACCTTTACCACGATCCCCCTCTTTTGACGATTTTCCATGAGTAAAAAATTCTTCTTTAGACAATTTAAATTTATTCCCAGAATTTGAAATAGAAAATACTACCAAACCATTTGTGAAATTTACTAAAGACATCTTTAATAAGTTTTTTGATTTAGAGTCAAAAGCATGTTCAAAAACATTAGTGATTAAATTTCTTACAATATCCTTAAAACCAAAGACATTCACCATTATAGGGAATTCACCCTTCTTCTCCACATTAAAATCTTTTATAAATTCATAATCAAATTTACCATCTAACTTTTCATACCCCCTTATAAATTCAATTAAGTCAAGGTTTTTTTTAACCCATTTTCCTACATTATCAAAAGTTTTCGTGCTATATTTAATCTCTTCATCAACCCTTTCTACATTAGAAGAAATTATATTTGAAACCGTACTCAAGTCTTGTTTTGCGTATTTATTTTTCTTTTTTAGCGTTTTAATTTGAGGATTATCTTCAATTATAGCAACTAATCTAGCAGTACTAGAAACTAACACATTTAGTACACCTCTTATACTATGGTTAAAAGTCCCCATTACAAAGGTGAAATCCTCTTTTATGCTTTTTAACTCAACGCTTTCTGATTTTAATTGTTCATTTACCTTCAGAATATTATTATATTTAGAGGCTATAAAATCACATTGCTCATTTAAAGAAAGTTTTTCTATGGGATAATTAAGTAAAAGTTCTTGATATACTGATAATGTAGATTTCCTTTCAATATGACTAAGATTACTATAGAAGTCTTTTTTAACAGTATTTGTAATAAAAAAAATATAGTTTTTATTATAACTCGAGTTATAAACTACAGGAGAATCAATACCCTTCTTAAAATTAAAGATCTCCTTACCTAATATAAAATTATCTCCATATTGATTTTTATAAATAGAATAATTATTTGAAATTATTTTTTGTGTTGTTGTTCTATAACTTAAAGAGGGGTCTTCAAAGTTCTTATTCCTAATTTCATAAGGAAGTTTGTTAAAATATGGATCATTATTTGAAAAAGGGGTTAGGTCCAAAATATTTACAAAATTATCAGTCTTACAATTTGAGAGGTCTAACAATACTAGAGAGGATGTTTTTGGATAAAAATTCTCTGGAACAAAAACAACATTGCTCAGCATATTGTTATCCATAATTATTCTGAGTATGCTTGTAGAACCAATTAAAGTAAAATAAGGAATTAAAATTTGCTTATTCTTAACTTTTTTTCTAGTATTCAATAATTCATCGACAGTTTTTTTAAAAGATCGTTCAACTGCTGTTTTATGCATAAAATATGCACTAGCCCCACCTCCTATAATTGCACCAACCAAAGGTCCCATTAATAAAGAGCCTCCAATAAATGAAATTGCGTTAGCACCAGTAGCTACACCTGAAGTAGCAACAGCACCTATAATTCCGCCAATCAGAGGGATTTTTTTTATTTTATTTAAAATAGGGTTTTTAATTAAACTTCTATCTATTTTATAAAGTGGTTTAGGGCTTAAACCCTTTTTTTTTGAAACAAAATTTTCGTAAACATCAATTAAAATTTGTTCATTATGTATAATATTTTGATCTTTAGTTTCACTCATAGTTTTCAATTGCTTTTTTATAAATCTCAATTAATGTAGCTTGTAAATTTTTAGGCTCAATTATTTTAATATTTGATCCAAATGAAAGAAGCAGTGCTATTAATTCAAAATTAATTATTACCTCAATGATTATGGTCTGATACTCATCAGTACATTCTTCACTAATTCTTTTTTGAGAATCATGTATTGGTTTCGTATTTATATACTGATACTGTTTATTATCAATTCTGATTTTAACCTTATGGATTGTGTTTTTTATATTCTTAGAAACACCAACTATATCTTCAAAATAATTTTCATCAAAAAAAGAAATATAATTATCTAAATTAAAAGGTTGTTGGGAAATTGAGATACTTTTTATTCTATCTAACCCAAAGTTTGAAACTCTCTCTTCCTCATGATTATAGCCAAATAAAAACCATCTCTTATTATACTGCTTAATTAAAAATGGACTTATTACAAGCTCCTTATTATACTTGAAATTAATACTATAATTAATATTTATAGCTTGCTTTCTATTTATATTGTCAAATAAATCATAAAAGGTTTTACTCTGTTCTATTTCGAACTTGGAATGACTATCAAATTCAATTACACTTGTGTAATCGCTGTTTTTTATATCATCATATTTGCTTTCACCATCTTTTTCAAAATATTTAATCTCTGCTAATTTTCCAAAACCTTTATCAACTAATACATCAAAAATCTTTTCAGTAAAATAATTAAAAGCTAATCCCTTCAAACTTAATAAAACATCATATAGTAAAACCATTTCACTATTACCCGATTCTTCTAACAGTAGTTTTGCAATTTGTTGATTTGGGTTTACATATTTAAAATTTATTTTAGTACTAATATTTCCACGTTTATTTTTGCTGCTAATATTTTTACGTTCAATCTGAATTTTTAACAAATTTTCAATAGTATTAATTACCCTATCAATTGTCCTTACATCGTTAACTCCAGGAAAATCAGAATTAATAAAATCTTCGTTAATTACATCGATTAGTGTTTTCTTATCAGAAAAATCTGTTTTTAGACAATTATGTACTGAAATTATCATTACAATATTTCGCTTTTCTTTTAATGATAGTCTATCTCTTAGATTCATATAATTTTATATAGATAAGAAGTGAATATAATTAAATTCTCCACAATTGTTTCTGTTAAAATTCATTTCTTTTATCTTTAAACCCTCTATATAAAAGCGCTAATATACTATTCGTGATTTAACATTAGGCTCTTTTTTTTCTTCCTCTAAAATTTCCACTACTTTATACAGTACTGCTGTTCCTGCTGCTATTAAAACTTTCTCTATTATTTTATTCATGACTGGATGTTTTTAATGATTCAAATTCTTACACAAACTTAGTAATCAACTACGCACTAACTGCGCGTAGTTTCTTTTTTATCCTCAGTTAACGCTTTAACTATTGCAGTCAATGCTGCTGTTCCTGCTACTACTATAATTTCTCCTAATACTCTATT
>JAUVAE010000002.1 GCA_030591905.1 Candidatus Komeilibacteria bacterium | reverse complement strand
TTTCAGGATTAACATTTGTATCTGTAATAGCAATAATTGGAATATTCTTTTTAATCGCTTCTTCTACGGCTGTATTTTCATTCTTAATATCAACAACAAAAACTGCTGCTGGTAATTTTTCCATATTTCTAATTCCCTCTACCATTTCTTGAAATTTTGTAATTTCCCGATCAATAATCAATTGTTCCTTTTTAGTATTATCTTTATAAGTTCCTTTTTCTTTATTTTCTTCTAGTTCTTTTAATTTTTTAGGAAGTTTATAAATATTCTTAAAATTTGTAAAAGTTCCACCTATCCAACGGAAAATTACATAAGGCATATTACATTTTTCAGCATTTTCTTTAATAATTGCTTTGGCTTGTCTCTTTGTTCCAATAAAAAGAATTTGACCATCATCAGCAACCATTTTTTTGATAAATTTAGAAACACCTTCCAAGGATTTGATTGTTTCTTCTAGATTAATGATATGAGTACCATTTTTAAGACCAAAAATGTACTTATCCATTTTTGGATAACGTTTTGATTTTTGATGCCCAAAATGAGCTCCACTCTTCAATAAATCTAAAATTGATACTGTTTTCATATTTTATAAATTATTTAATAAGAAACTATTCTAACTAAAATAGCTAAAATAGTAATTAGATGATAACATAATAAATTATCTTTGGCAATGCTTTTATAGCAAAAACTCCGCTTGGATTGGAGTTTTTTGAATTTTCAATTTCTAATTTTAAATTTTAATTTAATATCCCTGCCTACCGGCAGGCAGGTAATGATTCAATTTTCAATTCATTAAAAAATAAAGCCATCTTTTTGTATTTTCTGCGTCCTATAAAATATTTAGATACAATTTGAAAGAAGCTGAATAGAATTTCTACGAGGAATGGGAATGACGAATATTGAAATTCATTTAGCTGAATGATAAATTCTCTAAATTTTTGTCTAGACGCGACTTTTTGGCACTACCTTTTTCTAGAAAAAGGTAGTTAAAGAAAAGTTATCTCAAAACAATGAAAAATCTTATTCAGTATGCTATCAACGTAGCAAGACATTGTTTAAATAAAATAAATAATGGTATTTAATACAGATCGCACAATAATGTGCTAAACAAACCGCTACGCTTTCAAACGCACACACCAGCTAAAGCTGGTGATTTTTTCATTTAACAAAAAAGCGAGAATTACTCCCGCTTTATTAAATGTTTATTTTTTGATTTAAAAATTTTGATAGACACACAACGTCGTTCAGTATCTCTAATTTGAAACCGATCAACAATTTCTACATTAAAAACACTTGTTTCAACTATCAACCATTTTTCTTGAGAATTCAGCTCGTCAACATAGCCATAATAAAGACAAATATTTTCTTTACATTTATGTAAGGCTTTTGCAAACGTTAGATCCTCTGCCCAAGCAAAAATGTATTCTTCATTTTCGGAAACATTATATTTGCTAGAATACGCTATATTGCTAGAACAAGCCAACAAAATCAACATTACAATAAATAATAAAATAAATCTTTTCATCTTCTCTCCTCCTTATTTCAATATCATATAATATCACATATTATTATTTAAGTCAATATTATCTTTTAAAAACCTTATACAAACCCTTGATTTATTATTAGATATCTGCTATTATCTTTTTATAACTAAATCAATAAAAATTTATGAAAAAAGATATCCATCCAAAATATCATAAAGCAAAAGTCATCTGTACTTGTGGCAATACTTTTGAAGTTGGCTCAACAAACGAAAAATTAGAAGTTGAATTATGTTCTAAATGTCATCCTTTTTATACTGGTAAACAAAAATTAATTGATGACGCTGGAATTATTAACAAATACGAAAAACGTCTTGCTAGTCAAGCTAAAGTAGCTAAAACTAAAGTTGGAAAGAAGGCTAAAAAAGTCAGAAATACAGCTAAAAAAACTAAAGCCAAAAAAGTAAAAATTGAAAAATAGCTTCACATATATTAAAACACTCTTTTATATTTAAATAAGAGTGTTTTTATTTTATAAAACAATATATAATAAATATACGTGTCCTGTTAGATAATTAATAAATTATCTACTCAGGAACGCCTCATACCTAAAAACATATTTAAAAAATAAATTATCTAATAGGATGATTACAAATAAAGAATTTAAAGACAAATTTATAGAACTGGAAAAACAAATGAATGATCCAGCTGTTTTTAATGATCACAAAAAAGTACAAAGCATATCTAAAGAATACAATGAAGTTAAAAAAGTAATTAATAATCTAGATGAATTAGAAAATCTCCAAAAACAAATTAGAGAATGTGAAGAGGCCTTAAAATCTACAGATGAAGAGTTTAAAAAATTAGCTGAAGATGAAAGACCAAAACTAGAAAAAAAATTTCAAAAATTAGAAAACGAAACGGATGAATTAATAAAACCCTCCTCTCCTCTAGATAAAAAAAATGCCATCATGGAAATTCGAGCTGGAACAGGTGGCGATGAATCTGCTTTATTTGCAGCAGATCTTTTTCGAATGTATTCTCGTTTTGCTGAAAAAAATAATTATAAAATTAAAATTATTAACGAAAACAAAATAGGTATTGGTGGATTTAAAGAAATAGTATTCTCAATTACTGGCGATAATGCTTTTGGAACTTTAAAATATGAAAGTGGCGTTCATCGAGTTCAAAGAGTTCCCGAAACTGAAAAAGCTGGTCGAATTCATACTTCTGCAGCCACAGTTGCTGTTTTACCTGAAGCTGAAGACTTTGACTTAGTTATCGAAGATAAAGATTTAAGAGTAGATACCTTTTGTTCTTCGGGTAAAGGAGGTCAGGGTGTAAATACAACCTACTCTGCTGTGCGAATTACTCATTTACCGACCGATATAGTTGTTTCTTGTCAGGATGAAAGATCTCAAACTCAAAACAAAGAAAGTGCTATGAAAGTTCTAAAATCTAGAGTTTTAGCTTATGAAGAGGAAAAAAGAATGAAAGAACTTTCTGATAATAGAAAATCACAAATTGGTTCTGGTGATAGGTCTGAAAAAATTAGAACTTATAATTTTCCTCAAAATAGAATCACCGATCATCGAATTAATTTAACTTCTCATAACTTAGACAAAATACTTGATGGTGATATTAATGAATTTATCACTAAACTTAAAGAATATTACCGCAATGAAAAATGATTTGCGAAAAATTTTAATCTGGGGGACAAAAAAATTAAATGATTCTCAAATAGATTCAGCATATTTAGATGCTGAATTATTATTATCTCTAGTTTTAAAAAAGAACAAAGAATATTTATATACTTATCCAGAATTAAAATTAAATCAGAAACAAACTAAAAAATACCAAAGCTTAATTGAAAAAAGAAGTGCCTATTATCCAATTCCTTATACTTTAGGCTACAAAGAATTTTATGGTTTAAAATTCAAAGTTAATGAAAATGTTTTAATCCCTCGACCAGAAACCGAATTACTTGTGGATGCGACCCGTCGGGTCGTTGAAGCTGACCCGACGGGTCGCCTACGAATTGTTGAAATTGGTACTGGCTCGGGATGTATTGCTATTAGTCTAGTAAAAAACGGCGTTAAAAAAATAACTGCTACAGATATTTCTGCTAAAGCACTACAAATAGCAAAAAAGAATGCTCAATTAAACAAAGTAAGTTCTAAAATTAAATTTATCAAATCAAACCTTTTAGATAAATTAAAAAAAGAAAAAATAGACATTTTGATAGCTAATTTACCTTATTTAAAAAATAAATATACTGATAAATCAATCCGCTACGAACCTATAGAAGCTTTATATGGGGGTAAAAATGGGCTTTATTATTATCAAAAATTATTTGAACAAATTTCTAAACTCCATGCCTACCGGCAGACAGGCAAATATCAACCAAAATATATTTTAATAGAACTGGATCCAAAACAAATTAAACCTTTAACTACTTACATAAAAAAGATATATTCTAAACTTACTATTCAAATAAAAAAAGACCTGCAAGGTCTTAATAGAATTATGGTTATAAAATTGAAGAATTAACTTTCAATCAATTTTAAAACTCTTTTTAAAACTAAATTTGAAATTTCTTCAATGCTCTTAATTTTTCCATTTCGTACGCAATCTATTTTTTCCCAAGCTGAATCATTAGTTACTAATTCTTGATAAGCTCGATAAGCATTTTCTAAATGATTTAAGTCATCCTCATGGATGTCTCTTTTTTTACCATTAGTATATTCTCGGGCTTCTTTTTCATCAACTAACTTTTGACCAATTTTTGGAGGAACATCCATAAATAATCCTAAATCTGGTCGCGGAATCTCAAAAATTTCATATTCTAGCTCATCTAACCAATTTAAAAAAGCTTTTCTCTTTTCTGAATCTTTAATTTTTCCAGCTTGATGTCCCTGATTAGAAGAAACATAACGATTAGAAATTAAAATTTTCCCTTTTTCTAAATCCTTTCTCATTTCTTTCTTAGCACCAAAACGATCCAAAGCATAAAAAATAGAAGCTGCTTTTGGTTTAACTTCATCCGCTGAACCAAATTCTCCACGAAGATATCTTTCTACAAAAACAGCACTAGGCTTTCCATAACGTGGAAAATCTACTTGAGCTATATCATGACCAAGCTCTTTTAACTTTTGAACTAAAATCCGGAACTGAGTTCCCTTACCACTTCCATCTAAACCATCTATTACTATAAATTTTCCTTTTTTCATAATTTTGTATAGACGATTCATGAATCGTCTCTAATTAACTCAACAAAAGAATATTTAAGTTCATCAGTTTCAAAATGTTCTTCCTTAATAATTTTATTAAATTGAGAATATTCTGGAAAAAAAGTATCAGCATCCTCTACTATGTCATCAACTATAGTTAAATAAAGTTTATCTACTAAATCGATTGCTTGAGCATAAATTGACCCACCACCAATCACAAAAACTTCTTCTGGGTCAATCTCTTTAGCTTTTGCAATAGCTTCTTCTAAGGAATGACAAATAACACATTCATCCTGCTGATATGACTCATCACGAGTAACTATAATATTTGTTCTACCTGCTAATGGTCGACCAATAGATTCAAAGGTTTTTCGACCCATGATGACTGGATGACCAGAAGTAATATCTTTAAAATGTTGCAAATCGTGCGGAATATCCCAAAGAAGCTTATTGTCTCTACCAATAGCTCTGTTTTTTCCAATCGCACAAATTATACTTAATAATGGCTTCGCCATATAAATTTTTAATTATTAATTTTAAATTTTAATTAAAATTCGAATTTTTAATTTTTAAATTAATTCAAAATTTGGTCATTAGATATTAAATTGAAATTTTAAATTAGAAATTAGAAATTAAATAGCTATTGGTGCTTTAATGCCCGGATGCGGATCATAATTTTCTAAAGTAAAATCTTCAAACTTAAATTTAAAAATATCTTTAACTTCTGAATTAATTTTCATAGTTGGTAATTCTCTAGTCTGTCGGGCTAATTGCTTTTCAACTTGTTCAAAATGATTATTATAAATATGAACATCACCAAAAGTATGCACAAATTCTCCCGGTTTTAAACCACAAACCTGAGCCATCATCATGGTTAATAAAGAATAAGACGCAATATTAAAAGGTACTCCTAAAAAGAAATCTGCACTTCGTTGATAAAGCTGACAAGATAATTTCCCTTCGCTTACATAAAATTGAAACAATGAATGGCATGGCGGTGGAGCTGATTTTTGACCTTTAATTAAGGTTTGTAAATCTCCCACATTCCAACCACTAACAATAATTCTTCTCGAAATTGGATTATTTTTTATTTGATCGACGGCATATTGAATTTGATTAATTTTAGTTCCGTCATTAGATTCCCAAGCTGTCCATTGTTTACCATAAATCGGTCCTAAATCTCCATTCTCATCGGCCCATTCATCCCAAATACTTACATTATTATCATTAAGATACTTAATATTTGTATTACCACTTAAAAACCATAGTAATTCGTGAATAATTGAACGTAAATGGACTTTTTTGGTAGTTAGTAAAGGAAATGTCTCCGAGATATCAAAACGCAGCTGAGCCCCGAAAATACCTCGAGTATTTACACCAGTTCGATTTTCTCTATCTTTCCCCTCCTCATATATTTTTTTCATTAACTTCAGATATTGACGCATATTATTTTTTCTTTGTCTTTTAAATTATTAACTATTTGTCATTTCGACCGTAGTGGAGAAATCTTTCTATATTTAAATATTATTAACTTTAAAGATTCCTCGACCTTGCTCGGAATGACAAAGAAAAAATTACTTCCCTGTGCTTCCATGTCTTCCTTCACCCCGAACACTTTCTGATAATTCTTCTACTTCTTCTAGTTCAACGCTAACAATAGGCTGAATTAATAATTGAGCTATTTTATCTTCTTTTTTAAATTCATAATCTTCTAATCCTAAATTAACTAAAGCAACCATGTATTCTCCTCGATAATTATAATCTCCAACTCCACCAAGAACTTTTAAACCTTTAGCTCCTAAGCCTCCTTTATCCCATATTAAAGCACAATGACCTTCTGGTAGTTCTAAAGCAAAACCAGTTGCAAAAATATGTTGTTCACCTTTTTTAATAATTACATCTTCATTAGAAAAAATATCCATTCCAGCATCACCTTCTAAAGCATATTCTGGCAATCTTACATCTGGTCTTAACTTCTTTATTTTGATCTTCAATTTCATAAAAAATAACTTTCTATTTTATATCTACTTTTTACCCTGTTAAATTATCGCTTCGTGATACTATATAACGGGGTTAATTTCATTTATTATTTTATCTACTTGTTTTTCTAAATCTTCAATGCTGCCATCATTACTAATTACGAAATCAGCCATATCAATACATTTCCTTAAATTCTGTTTATTAGGATCATCTGAGTCCATTTCTCTTTTTTCATTCTCTAAAAAAGTTTCCAAAGAAATTTGATCTGTTTCTGATTTTCTTAATACTACTCTTTCATATCTAGTTTGGGCTTCAGCATCAACGGCAAAAAGATAAAAATCTCCTTGTTTTTTTAAAGATTCAACTTCTCCTGGAGTACGAATACTTTCAATAATACAATCTTTAGCACTTGCCTGAGCCTGTTTAAATAATTCATCAACAATATAAGAAGGTGAATTATCAGCCCGCAATTCATTAGCAATCATAACCATACTATCCCTATTCTCTGGCAATCCCCTTTCTTTAATTTTCTCTAGTAAATAAGTCCTAACTGAAAAATGTTGAAAACCTTTTTCCTTAGTCAAATAATCAACAATTGTTCCTTTCCCAGCTCCTAGAGTTCCTGTAATTCCTATAATAATCATATCTTATTTAGATTTAATTAAATCTAACTCATATTCTGGTGTATACTGTTTATATTTTACATCTGCTAAATCTAACATTTTACGAGAAGCCTTACATATGTCAGTATCATGATACTTATCGTCTTTATAAATTACCTCTTTAATTCCATTTTGGATAATAATCTTGGCACACTCATTACAAGGAAATAAATTAACATATAATTTACAATCTTTAGTATCTTTATTGGCATTATAAATAGCATTAGCTTCAGCATGAACTACATAAGCATATTTGGTTTTGTGTAGATCACCTTCTCTATCCCATGGTAAATCATCGTGTTCTATTCCTCGTGGCCAACCATTATAACCCAAACCAACAATCACATTTTTTTGATCTACAATTACTGCTCCACATTTTGTACTTGGATCTTTTGATCGACGAGCAATTAAATCGCACATCTGCATAAATGTTTCGTCCCAAGAAAGAATAAGGTCTTTATCCATATTATTAAAATTATTAATAAAGGTGATAGTATTTTATCAAGATTTCATCTCAGAAGCAAACTATGCTTTTTTTTAAAATGACTAAGCAATATACTCTAAATCTTTCTTAATCTGTTTTCTTAATTCATTACCATTCTTAAATTTCTTAATCTCTCTTATTCTAGAAACTATTTCAATTTTAATATTTTCTTTATAAATTTTTCTATTGAAATTTTTTATAAAAACCTCTGCTGATGTTTCTTCATGAAAAGTTTCTTTATATCCAAAATGTAATAATCCTTCATGCTTTTCCTTACCAATAGATACATTTACTAAATAAACACCGTGATTAATATCCAAATCCACTACGTCTAAATTAGCAGTTGGGAAACCAAGTTTTCTCCCCCGACCATCACCCCAAATAACTTTAGCCTCAAAAATTTTATTTTTCATTTTACCCTCTTTTACTGCGTAATAAAAAGCAATTAATAAAATAATTGCTGAAACTATTTGAATACTATTCAATACATTTTTATTTAAAATATAATCTAAAATTACTGCTGAAAAGGGCCAAAATAATTCGCAGATCGTAGCAGTAGAAGCACTAACCCTTTTTAAACCAAAATAATAAAAAAACATAGCACTAGCTCCACTAGTAAAAACTATAACTACTAATAATTTCCATTGTAAAGGAGTCACTAAACCAATTTTAAAAATATCACCAGTGAACAATATTAAAATTAAAGCTAAAATACCAGTTATTCCAAATCTTAAAGCCGCAGTCATCTTAAAATCTAAATGATTTACAATTCTCTTTCCAAATACAGTTGATGAACCAAATGCAAAAGCAGCAACTAGAGCAAAAATAGCAGCATTATCTAATATATTAATTTCTAATATATTAATATGACCAAATGCTAAAAAATAAGCGGCTATAATAGCTAAGAATGCCCAAAGATAAAATTTCTTACTCAATTTTTCTTTTAAAATAACTCTGGCTAATATTAAAGCAAAAATTGGTTGCAATTTCTGTAAAATTATTACTGTGGAAAAAGTAGTTTCTCCATCCATGGCCGCAAAAAATGCTTTAGTAATCATTAAAGTTCCTAATAAACCACCAAAAACACAAACCCATAAAATAGCCAACCAAGATTTTTTACTTAATTTTTTAACCTTATACCAATTTAAAAATAAAAAAGGACTCAAAACTATGAATCCAAATAAATGTTCTAAAAAGACAACTAAAGCGGCTGGTAAAATATAAAAATTAGGTCTAATAAAAACTCCGTCCAAACTCCAAAATAAAGCCGCTAACATTATAGCGCCTGATCCAATTAAAATTCTCTTATCAATTTTAGGAAGTTTCTTTAATTTCATTTATTTAACGATAGCAAAAATAAAACAAAAACGCCAGATTAGATCCGACGTTCTTTTATGGCTTACCTGCCTACCTGCCTATCGGCAGACAGGCCGGCAGGCAGGTAGCTTATATCTTTTACAAACTAATTTTTATACCCGGTCCCATACTAGAAGATATAGAAATACCTTTAATATAAGTTCCTTTAACTGAACTTGGTTTTACTTTTTTAACAGCTTCTACAAAACTAGTAATATTTTCCATTAATTTAGCTTCTTCAAAACTAACTTTACCAACAATTAAATGAACATTTCCGGAATCATCATTTTTAAATGTTTCTTTGCCTTTTTTAAGTTCTTCAATCATCTTGGTAATATTAGGACCAATTGTTCCTGATTTAGGATTAGGCATTAGACCCTTTTGTCCTAAAATTTTGGCTATCTGAGCAATCTTAGGCATCATATCTGGTGTGGCTACAGCAACATCAAAGTCACATTTACCTGTTTTTTTAATCTTAGCAATTAAATCATCGTCACCAGCAATACTTGCTCCTGCTTTTTTTGCTTCATCAATTTTTGAAGTAAAAGCAGCAATTTTCTTTTCCTTACCACTTCCATTTGGCAAGGTAACTGTTGATCTAATAATTTGATCTCCTTTTTTAGGATCAATTCCTAAATTCATATGAATTTCAACTGAAGCATCAAATTTAACATTAGAAGTTTCTTTTACTAATTTTACTGCTTCTTCTAATTGATAAACTTTATTCTTGTCTACCTTAGCATCTAATTCTTTAAATCTCTTTGACTGTTTTGACATATTTTTATCTCCCTTTTGAGGTCATAGTGCATTTAAAAAACGCTGCCTCAATCATTAATAATTTTAAATTTATATAGGGCCTTGTCCTTCGAAATTCTGATTCGCCAACTGGCGAAGAAGAATGTAGAAGGATCCCTCGATTAATTTTTAATCTATTTCTTTTAATGGTATCATTTCTAATTCTGGATGAATTATTCCATTTTTTTCTATTCGACTTTTCTCTTGAAAACATTGATAACCAATCTCATGTGGCCATTCCTTATTTAAATAATCATCATCTATTGAAAGGTTGTCTTTATTATTAGTTTCAAAATTAGCACATAACTCATATTTATCTTCACTAATGATTCTATATTCATAATCACTAATATTTCCATCAGTTCTTACAGAACGTCTCATATCACTCAAATTTTCTGGTAAAACGTCATTATTTCTAACATGTTCATCAATACCATATCTAATCTCATTAAAATCTCTTAAAATATTAGTATCATGTTTCATCTTTCTGACTTGAACCGGTGAATCAGCAATTACAAAACCAAAAATCAAAGTAAATAAAACAAAAATTAATGATCCGATAAAATATGATTTAATAATTTTATTTTTAGCAAAATCCTCTCTTTTAATATCATACAAATAATATGAAAGAACTGCTCCAGAAATTAACATAGTAATTAATAATTTCAATCCAACTTTAGATGTTAAATCTCCGCTTAAATAATTATTAACAACACCAATTAAAGAAACAATAATAACTATTGCGGAAACAAGAATAATAATATAAGTCATCCACTTCCTTAATTGAGATTCTTTGTCTAATTCTCCTTTTTTCAAACTTTTTTGAATTAATGAAGTCATCCAAAAATAAACTGGAGAAGCTACAATTACCGCTGAAATAGCAAATCTTAATTGGCTAGTAGAATATCTTCCACTATAGGTACCAACTACATCTGGAATTAATTTATTAATTACTTGAAATAGTATCATTCCACTTGTTAAAGCAGCAAATACTAAACCAAACAATGATAATAAATAAAAGAAAGTAATTTTAGCACTATTTTTTGTATTCATAATTTTATTTTTTTCAAAATTTAAAATTAATTTAAAATTCAATCATTAAACATTTAATTAAAATTAAAAATTAAAAATTAAAAATTTTAAATAATTTATGAAATAAATTATTTAATCTTTATTCCCATTTGTCTAGCAGTTCCAGCAATAATTTTCATTGCTGCTTCAACGTCATAAGCATTTAAATCAGGCATTTTCTTTTCAGCAATTTCTTTAAGCTGAGATTTAGTAATAGTAGCTACTGTATCCAATAAAGGATTTCCAGCACCTTTTTTAATACCAGCTGCTTTTTTTAATAAATCTGAAGCTGGGGGAGTTTTTAATATAAAATCAAAACTTGCATCTTCAAAAACAGTAATCACTACTGGAATAACTTCTCCCATTCTATCTTTAGTAGCATCATTAAATCTTGTACAAAAACCTTGAATATCTAATCCGTGTTGACCTAAAGCTGGACCAACTGGTGGTGCTGGATTTGCTTTACCACCTTGTATTTGTAATTTTATAATTGTTTTTACTTTTTTAGCCATAATGTTGTGAATGTTTAATCTCTAATTTCAAATTTTAATTTAAATTAGAATTTTTAATGTTTAATTTATCATTTTGTAGAGTAGAAGCTATTTTACCAAATATCAATATTAATTCTTGGGTTTCCTTTCGTAACAACTCTACTTTATTTTTTAATTCTGGTCTATATCTTTCTATCATTATTAACCAATGCTTTGTTTCTTGAATTTCCTTTTTGCAAATATATATCTTATGTCTAAAATCTTTCTTTGAACTCGCTCCGTTCGCTTCTAAATAATTAGCTCCAACACTAGTTCCTGATCTTACTAATTGACTGATTATTGGTCTAGATATTAAATCCTGTTTAATTGATTTACAAAGATCTATAATTTTTTCTCCAAATTGACAAGTTCTATCTTCCAAGTCATAAGACTTTTTTAAATCGCTTTTCATTTTGTTTTAAAATTATTAATTAAATATTAAATTGAAATTCAAAATTAATAATTAAGAATTCAAACTATATTTTTTTAATTTGTAAAAAATCTAACTCTACAGGAGTTTCTCGACCAAACATAGAAACTAATACTTTTACTTTACCATGACTTTCATCAATACTAGCAACTTTACCTTCAAAACCTTTAAATGGTCCATCAACTATTTTAACTGCATCACCTTTAGATACATCAATTTTATATTCTGGTTCTTCGACACCCATTCTCTTTTGTAATGACTTCACTTCTTGTTCAGACATTGGAACTGGAGTTGTACCCGAACCAATAAAACCAGTTACATTAGGAGTATTTCGAGCTACATACCAAGAGGCATCAGTAACTACCATGTTTACTAAAACATAACCTGGAAAAATTTTTTCTCGGACTGTTTTTCTCTTACCATTTTTAATCTTAATTTTAGTCTCTGTTGGTATTAAAACATCAAAAAGATAATCTTGCATATTCATTGACTCAACTCTTTGTTCAAGATTTCTTTTCACATTTTCGTCATAACCAGAATAAGTATGTAAAACATACCATTTACGACCAATTTTAGCATCCTGCTTTGGCATAATATTATTAAATTACAAATATCAAATCTCAAATTACAAATAAATTTCAAATTCCAAATATCATTTTGATTATTAGATTTTGAAAATTGATTATTATTTAAAATTTGTTATTCAAAATTTTTAATTTTTAATTTATCTTTAAAACTTGTAACTTGCAACTTTCCTGCCTACCGGCAGGCAGACAACTATTTCCTATCCAACAAATTTTTCTAAAATTTTTGTTAAAGCAAAATCTACTACACCTAAAAAGAAAGCTACGAAAATGCTAATAAAAAGAACTTGTCCAGTCTTTTTAATAACTTCTTTTCGAGTAGGCCAGATAACTTTCTTAAGCTCAGTAATAGAATCTTTAATATATTTTGTAAATTTTTTAATCATATTTATTTAGTAAATAACAAAAAAGTATAGCTAGAAATCTAACTAACTACAAATAGTATAGCTATAATTATATAAAAAGTCAAGATAAAACCCCGTAGAGATGATTCATGAATCACCTCTACGGGGTTAAAAAAATTATATCAAACTACTCTGCAAATATTTGTATTTCTTTTATGTCTCTCATGTCATCCATCATGGGCTCTCGAATATTATCTACATCCTCTAATTCTAACTTATTCACCTCTGTCCAATCATTCTCATTAATAACACTTATTTCATTATTACCAATGATATATAAGTAATCATCTATATAAAGAGCTCTTTTAATTCCAGTTTTGCTCAAAGCTTTTGTTAAAGTTAGCTTGTCATTATCATAAGAAAATATATAAGCTCCTTTACCACCAGGGATAAAAAATACTTCATGTTTTTTATCTAATAAGAAAGCATGATGATTATTAACTGCTTCTGACCAATATTCATCCAACATATATTTACTTACCTCTTGAGGATCTGATGGATTAGACACGTCAAATAAAGAAAGTTTTACTTTGGAACCTTCCTTACCTATTCCTAAAATAATATCATCTGAAACAGGATGAAGATATGAAGAATATCCTGGAATTTTTAACTCACCTTTTAATTCTGGATTAGAAGGGTCAGATAAATCTAAAACATAAAATGGATCTATTTGTCTAAAAGTAACCACATAGGCCATGTCTCCGACAAATCTAACTGAATAAACTCTCTCGTTTTCTCCCAAGTTCTGAACCGAGCCTTCTTCTTTCAAATTCTTATCTAAGATATAAACATCATTTAAGCTCTCTCCCCTACTAAAACCAAAACCAAAACCAGATCTCTCTCCAATGGTAACTGCTATTCTTAAATTACCTTCATGCTCATCTAAAGCAAATTGATTTAAAGGATAACCAGGAACTTCACCATTAGCATCTATTTTAAAACTATCTAAATCAATTTTAACTATTCCAGTTTTTTCTAATTCTCTAATATGTTCCTGATGATAATCATCCATTCTATTAGAAAATTCATTCTCTATTCTTAGTCTTTCATCATTATCTAAACTAGCATAAAATTTCTCTAATAAAATTTGCATTTCCATCATTTTGGCCTGATCACTAATATCATAAGAATTTAACTTCTTCAAACTAGTAACTAAAGTATTGGGCACCAAATCAGAACATTTTTCGCTTAAAAAGCTATAAAAAAACTCTAAACTACTCTTATTGTAAAAGTAAGTAATATAAACAGCATTTTCAGACATATAGGTAATAGATGAATTAGATGAACCAACAAATGAAGTTGTGTCTTTAACTTCCCCTGATTCAGCATCTAATTTTAAAACAATAAATGTAGAATCTACTTCTACCGGAATATTTGGATAATAAATATCAGCACATCTTATTTCCAAATCATTTCCATCTATTACAAAAGGTTTAATAGGACAAGGATGATAACTATTAATTCTACTTCTAGTCACTAAATATATATCCCCTTTATATAACCGCGCTTCTACCAAATAGTTATTATCATCTAATTCAAGTTTCCATTCTTCTTGGGGATTCTGAGAATTGGAAATATCATAACCATAAACATTTTTTCCGGAAAATATTACTAGAGTGTCTTCATACAAAAATAAATCTCCCTGCTTATCAATATTAGTTATCTCTTTTAATTCTGACGGTGGAAACGCTTTAATAATTTTAACTTCGGCATTTTGATTATAAGGCATTCCAAAATCCCGATATCCATAATAATATCTACTCTGAGCATAATAAATATCTTCTCCATCTGTTTTAACAATATCTGGTTCATCAATTCCTAAAACTTGCACATTTGTATCTGAAACCCTACCTCCTGCTGACTGCGGAGCACTCCCCATATCTAAAGATTCACCCTTCATCATTGAGCCTGATTCAATCATCATTACTGATTCATCCATAACAGCTATATTTCTCATCCCAACTCCAGAACCATACATAGCATATTGAGAATTTGTCCCAAGTTCTTCCAAATATTCTTTAAATTCTTTTTCTGATTTAAATTTGTTTATTTTCACTTTAGCTGTTTTTTTAGCTTCATCTTTTTTTAATACATTAGTATCTGGTCGGGACTGGAGAACATTTTGATGATTAAAAAATTCATTATGAAAATATAAATTATAAGCAACATAGCCTATAAATCCAATTATTGCCAAAACTATAATGCTAACTAGAATTTTTTTAATACTCTTAATAATACTTTTCTTAGGTTTAGTATTATTTATTTGTTCCTGATTTTCTCCCGCGGACGGGATCTTATTTTGTGATGAAAAATTTTCCATAAAATTATTTTTATTTTTAAGTATATTAATTATAACATAAATAAATTCGTTATATAATAAACGTGGCAAGTTAAACAAAAAAACATTAAAAAATATATTTAAATATTATAAAAGCAATGTATTTTGTGTTAAAATATATTTAAAGTTAATAAAAATCTATGATATTTTTAGATGCTAATGGTAAAAAATATAAATTACCAAAAGGCAGACAAATATACTGGCGTATTTCTGCTTATGCTTTGGTTATTTACAATAAAAAAATTTTAGTAGTAGTGCCCACATGGAGTCCTCTTTATGAATTACCGGGCGGTGGAGTTGAAAAGAATGAAAGTATTTTTCAAGGCATTATAAGAGAATGTTATGAAGAAACAGGTTATAAAATCAAAATAAAAGATAAAATGCCCTTTTATTTTGCAGAGCAAAATTTTTATCATAAACATTTCAAAAAATTTTATCACTCTTTAATAATTGTTTATAAAGGAGCTTTAATCAACAAAAAACAGAATAAAAATATTATAAATACTTGCGATGGAGATGAGATAAAAACCGTGGAATGGCAAGACATAAACAAATTAAATAAAAACAATACCCATCCAGTTATTTATGCAGCAATTAAAAAATGCACCAAAGTTTTATAACTTTGGTGCATACGTATTAAAATATTTTTCGTTGCCATCTTTTTTGTAAACGATTAGTCTTTTCATCATAATGTACAATTATCTCTTCAGGCTTATTAAAAACATTAACACCTAAATCAATATACTCCTCTTCATACCTGTATAATCCTCCTTGTGAATCCATGATATGACAATAGCCGATGTTATTAGACCTTTTTCTAACAGAGATATTAATTGGCTTATTTGGGGCCATTTTTTTTACTGCTGAGACAGCTCTGTTAAAATCATCATCACTTACTAAGAAAAGATCCTCATATTTTTTACCTTGTCCATAAGGAGAAAATTGATATATTCTCCAAATATTAATTATTTGATAATTTTCCAAAAATAGAAACAAATTTTTCAAATCATTAATATTTTGTTTAGTTACTACTGTACCGATCTTAATAGTCGGTTTCGTTTCTATGGACTGTAAATCATCTAATGTCTTACAAACTGATTTGAATTGATCTCTACCTCTCATTTGAGAAATAGCCGTTTGAGTAACCGCATCTACGGGCACAGATAGAATATCAATAAAAGGTAAGATACTCATAACAACTTCTACATTTTTTTGAGTTGCCAAATTTGAGTAAAAATTAACTTTCAAGCCCAATTGATACAACAATTGAATTGTTTCAAATATATGTGGATATAAGGTAGGTTCTCCTCCACATATTGTTACTATCTTGATGCCTATCTCTGCTAAACGTTGACAAATTAACTTTGCCTGCTCATATGTTGCGTCTATCGGAAATCTATCCCATGGTGCAAAGCAAAATTTACACTTCTTCCTTTGATTACAAAGTCTAGTAATAAACCAGTCAATATTATCAAAGTTATGTGGCTTATTCATGATTACCTCCTTTTTTAGATTATTTTATCTTTTTTAAAGCTCTTGCATAAAGCTCAAAATTAGATAAATTTATTAACTCACTATCACTACAATACCCATACACATCCAAATTTTGATTTAATAACCGAGGTATTAAAAACTTTGGAATAGATACAAATTTTTTAGGGGGTATAAATTTAAAAATATCCCTTTTAAAAATCTGGTATGTAGTATGTACATAATGACTCAATTTGTATTTTGGTTTTTCTTGAAAAGCTATAAGCCTTTTATCTTTATCAAGAATACCTTGACCAAAAAATCCTAATAAATTACTTTCATTTAGATTCTTAAATACGATAGTTGCAATTCCACCTTGTTTTTTATGAAATCTAATAAGATCTCCTAAATTAAGGGACGGTAAAAAGAAATGACCTCCACAAACTAAGAATTCTTCGCCAACTAATGATTCTGCCAACTTTAATGATCCAGCCGTATTTCTTAATACTTTCTCATGTGAATACTCAATCCTAACTCCAAATTCTGAACCGTCACCAAAATAATCTTCTATCACATGTGGAAAATAATGTGTAGTGATAATTATTTCTACTATACCATGCTTCCTTAAATGATTTATAACATACTCCATGATTGGTTTGCCATTTAATAAAAGCATTGGTTTGGGACAGTTATCTGTCAACGGTTTCATTCTACTAGAAAGACCAGCGGCTAAAATTATTGCCTTTACCATAACAACCTCCATATATATTTTTAATGAATAAAAAATTTTATTGCAAATAATATAATAAAATAATCCTAATATTTTAGTATACATCAATAATAAAGTCAATTAAAAAAAGTATAAGGGTAAACAAAAAAGTCATCAAAAAAATTAATGGCTCTAATCTTACCTACCTGCTAACGGGCAGAAAACTTGTACAGACGCAAAATTTTGCGTCTCTCCTAATTTATAACTTTTCAACCAATTGCATTATTTCTCCATAATGCTTTTTAATAATTTCTGGACTTCTAAATCCCTTAGCGAATTCTTTCAATTCTTCTAAAACCTTTAAAATATCTTCTTTAGTTGGTTTATTAAAATCACCACCGACTTTAATGAAATAATTAATAATCGTTTCTTCAATATATTTTCGACCTATTTCATTCGGTTCTTCCGTTTTTTTATCTTCTCCTGATATAACATACATATCTTTCAAAACCTCTTGATGAGCATTATAAAAACATTCAATAATAGCATCTCGAACTTTTTCAGGGGTAATTTCATCTTCCGTATCTACTCCATATATTACTACCATATAATTAAATTTGTTAATAATTTTCTATTTTTTACTCTTTAATACTGCTTCTACTCTTTTAGAAAAAATTATCCAACCATTTTTCAATTTTTTGCTCATTTTTTTACCAGAAACTGTTAATTTATAATATTTACGAGCTGGACCCAAACTAGATTCCTTTAAATAAGTATTTACATATTTTGCCTTTATTAACCTATTTAATAAAGGATATATCGTCCCTTCAGAAATGGATATTTTTTTAGATAATTCATTAACTAGTTCATAACCGTAACAATCTTTCTTGCTAAGCATTGATAAAACACACATTTCCAAGACTCCTTTTTTAAATTGAGTATTCATTGGTTAAAATATTAAAAAACAAAAATCTATTAGCTACTCTCTCCCTCTTCTATAGTATAATTTTTAGTATAAAATTTCGGTGGATTATTTTTAAATCCATTTAAAAAATATATAAGCATTCCCAATACATTCGCTAACAAAACAATATATAAAAGAAGCATTATGAGTTTTTTCTTATTCATTTGATAAATTTTAGTTTAATTAATTTAATTAAATTAATTATACCATAATTATAGTTTTAAAAACAAAGAACATTGCTATTAACAATGTTCAATGATGGCTTCCCCTTGCTTCTGCTCTTCGAACTTATTATATGAAAAATATTTAATCATTTAAAAAATCAAAGACAAAAGGGAAGTCATTGGACTCCCCTTAAATTTAAATATGGTCTACCCTATACTATCAGTCTTGGTAGGGCATAACATCCAAACAGAGAAAATACTATCAAATAGCCCATAGCTATTTTATCTTTTGTTGATGAGTCCACTGCTCTCTGTTTCAAAATATTAAGTTTTTCCCATAATGTAGCGTCTTCTATCTTCATGCTCTCAGAATATAGAATCATAAAGAACAACAAAATCCAAACGATATAAAGACCTAAGATCCATTTTCCTTGATTTTTCATCTTTTATCCTCCTCAGAATAATTTTATATTATATATAATAATAGCACATTTTAACTTTCCTGTCAAGTACTTTTATCTATTTTTTCTTAAAACAAAAAATAGAGCTTTAGGCTCTATTTAATGATGGCTTCGCGGGTCGGGTTCGAACCGACGACCTACTGGTTAACAGCCAGTCGCTCTAACCAACTGAGCTACCGCGAATCAATTTAATTTACACTAACGTTATATAAAACCGCTCTCTAAGGAGCTACCCTGTCTTACCGAAGTCTTGACGAAGGTAGACGCAAAATATTTTTATATATATTAATTTTGTATTAACAATTTTAATGTAATAAGATTATAGAATAATTAACAAAAAAAATCAACCCTACTTTTCGTACCTGCCTACCGGCAGACAGGCAGACGTAGCGTCGCTACGTCTCTACAAATTCCTAATTTTAATAATCTTTTAGCTTAACAATACCATGTTTGGCTGCAATTTTTTCTAATGACTTAGCCTCAATTTGTCTAATCCTTTCTCTAGTAACCCCAAATTCTTGCCCTACCTCTTCCAAAGTATGAGCAATACCATCTGTTAAACCAAAACGCATTTCTAATATTTTTTGTTCTCGAGGAGTTAAATCTGAAATTATTTCTTTAACATGATCTCTTAATAATCTTAAAGCAGCAACCTTATCTGGTGGAATAGTTTTTTTATCTTCAATAAAATCACTTAAAGTAGAATCTTCATCGTCTTCCCCAATGCTTGTTTCCAAAGAAACTGTTTCTTGAGAAATTTTAATAACATGATGAATCTTATTTAAATCTTCTCCCATTTCATAAGCAATTTCTTCTGGTAAAGGCTCTCGACCTAAATCTTGAATTAATCTTCTCTGAACCTGTTGAAATTTATTTATTGTCTCTACCATATGAACAGGTATTCTAATCGTCCTAGATTGATCAGCTAACGCTCTAGTAATTGCTTGTCTAATCCACCAGGTAGCATAGGTTGAAAATTTATAACCTTTCCGATATTCAAATTTTTCCACTGCCCTAAATAAACCAATATTACCTTCTTGAATTAAATCCAATAATGACAATGAATGTCCCGTATACCTTTTAGCGATACTTACCACTAATCTTAAATTAGCCTTAATCAATTGGATTTTAGCAGCAACCTCGCCTTTTTCTTTTCTTTTTGCTAAAGCAACTTCTTCTTCAAAAGTTAACAAAGAAACTTTACCAATTTCCCGTAAATACATCTGAATAGAATCTGAAGAAATTTTTCCCAAATCAAAAGTAACACCTGAAATATCTAATTTTACACCAGCTTCATCCTCTTCAGCATTATTCAATAATCCAATTTCATTAATTAATATATCTACACTATTTTCCTCCATGTCATCCAAATATTTCTCATATAACTCTAAATATTCTTCTAATTCTGGAAATGAGTATAAAAGTTCATTCTCAGTTATAAATCCTCTATTTCTACCCTCTCTCATTAATGCTTTTAGGCGATCCTGTTTTGGAAAAATAATATCTTCTTTTTTTCTTTTAATTTTTTTCCTAGACTTTCTTCTAGTTGATTTTTTAGCTGGTTTCTTTTTAGCTGGTTTCTTTTTAGCAACTTTTTTAACAGACCTTTTAGAAACCTTTTTCTTAGTAACTTTCTTAGTAACTTTCTTTTTAACAGGTTTCTTTTTAGCAGCTTTCTTTTTAGCAGCTTTCTTTCTGACAACTTTTTTAGCAGGTTTCTTTTTAGCAGCTTTCTTTCTGACAACTTTTTTAACAGGTTTCTTTTTAGCAGCTTTCTTTCTGACAACTTTTTTAACAGGTTTCTCTTTAGCAGCTTTCTTTTTACCTGCCTGTCCGGTAGGCAGGGAAATAAGTTTAGAAATAATTTTCTTTAAATTTTTTTTCTTTTTTGTTTTAACCATAATATTTTTACCCTATTGAATAAGATTTAACTTTACTAAATCTTAATTTTAAATTCTTTATACACCCTATATAAAAAATTCTATCTATTCATGATTCTAAAGTATAAACACGGTATATAGATTGAATTTAAAATTATTTAATAGGGTGAATATCTAAATTCAAAATTTTAAATCCTAAATAAATTATAATCTTCAAAATTCAAATTCTTAAAATGTTTGGATATTTGGATTTTGATATTGGGATTTATAATTTGTAAATTAATTAGCTTATATTATTTAATTTATGTGTAGCCGAAACAAATTCTTTAGTAATCTTTTCTATTTCTTTTTTATCGCCTTGCTTTTCAATTAATTTCAAAGAATTTTCTAATTTTTTCAACTCTTCAGTTAAATATTCTTTCTTATAAGCCTTAACTAAAGGTTGAATATCTACAAAAGCCCTATTCTGATCATAATCAGAATATTCATTCTCAAAAATAAAGACAATAATATCTAATAAGTCATTTTTGTCTTTATCTAAGGCTTTTTTAAAAGCTTTTAAATCAAATGAATTGTTCTTAGTATAATAAATTATCATCTCTTTGTAAAGGTCATCTATTACATCTTTGTTAATATATTCTAACTCTAAATTTGATGCTAAATACTCTAAATTATTTGTAAAATTAATGCCTAAAGCAATAATTTTTTTCAGTAACTCTTCCTTTTTATTCAACTTAAATGGTACATATTCACTATCATCAACTTTATCAAAAGATGATATTTTCTGCTTTTTATTAATAAAGGCATCTAATTTCTCTTTTAATAAATTATAATCTACGTCAATTAACTCACTTAATCTCTTCAGATATGTTTCTCTTTCAATATCATCTCGAAACTTACTAATAAAAATTAATAATTTCTTAGCCATTTGCTTTTTACTAAAAACATCATTCAAATCCCCTATTGATAATATCTTATCAAAAACAAAATCCATAATAGGTTTAGCATTTTTGATAGCATCTAGCCATTTTTGTTTATCCTCTTTAATTAATTGATCGGGATCTAAACCCTTAGGCATCTCAATAATTTTGATATTCATATTCTCTAACAAAGCATTATCAACTATTCTAAAGGTTGCTTTTAACCCAGCCTTATCAGCATCATAGGCAATCATTAAATTTTCTGAATACCTTTTAATAATTCTAACTTGTTGAGGAGTCAAAGCTGTCCCCGAAGAAGCAATGATATTTTTTACTCCCGCCATATAAGAAGATATGACATCTATTTGCCCTTCTGATAAAATTGTATAATTTTTTTGTTTAATACTCATTTTCGCTAAATCCATATTATACAAAACACTAGACTTATCATAGGCAATTGTTTGAGGAGTATTTACATATTTTCCTTGCTGATCGTCTTTTTTTAAAATTCGGGCTGTAAAACCTATAGTTTGTCCAAAAATATTATTTATGGGAAACATTAAACGCCCTCTAAATCGATCGTAAAATTTATTATCTTTTTTTGATTTAACAACTAATCCTGCTGTTTCAATGTCTCCATCTGAAAACTTTTTATCTCTCAAATAATTTAGTAAATTATCCCAAGTATCTTTACTATATCCTAAATTAAATTTCTTTATAGCTTCTTTATCAATAACTCTCTTTTCTAAATAATCACGAGCTTGCTGAGCGTCTTTATCTTTTAATAAAAGTTGATGAAAATAATCTGCGCTAGATTCCAAAATATCTAATACTTTTGTTTTCTGATTCTTTAATTCAGGACTATAATTATAATCAATTTTAACATTAGCTTTATCAGCTAAAATTCTCAAAGTTTCTGGAAATTCTAATCCTTCAATTTTCTTAACAAACTCAAAAATATCACCACCCGCTCCACAACCAAAACAATGCCAAATTTGTTTTTCTGCGGAAACAAAAAATGATGGTGTTTTTTCATTATGAAAAGGACACTGAGCTTTAAAATTCACTCCGGCTGGTGTTAATTGAATATATTCTTTTATTAAATCAACGATATCTATCCTAGATTTTATATCTTCCGTAACATTACTCATATATGTATATTATCCTAAGTATAAAATTAAGTAAATCCCCACACCTAGCTCTTCTAGGATGATTAGGTGTTGGGGATAAACGGGGTACTTTATAGAAAATTTATAACAATTTTCTAATTTTCTCAGCCTCTTTCATGCCCATTTTATAAGTTATCTTTAATTTCTTTGGATCAGTAGTAGAGAGAGTAGTTGGATTATCCTTGGGTGGATAAATAAAAAGTACATTTTTAGTTCGACGAGCATAAGCAATATCTTTTCTTAATCGAAATTCTCCTTTTATAAAATATTCTATAGCTTCAAAACCATAAGTAGATATAGCTGCTAAAGATTCAAAAAAACTCTTTACATAATGTCTAAATTGCCTTCTGACGCTGGAGTTAGAAATAATAACTATTTTATGTGATGGATATTTATCTAAAAAATACTGTAAATCTATGGATTCCAATATAGTTCCGTCGACATATTCTTCACCATCTATACCCTCTGAATCACTGACATAGGGCACAACATCAACACAGGCTTTTAAAACTTTAAAAGGATTATATTTAGCAACTTCTAAATATTCCATTTTATCTTTAGTTAAATTGAAAACTTTAGCATAAAAAGGAATGGGTTGTTTTTTTAATTTATCAATATCTAAACGTTTTTTATATTTCAATATATCAAATAAATATCTCAAATTTACAACATTTATCATTTTTCCTCTCGGAATCCGATGAATTAAACCACTATAGATTCTTTGTAAAAATGCAGAAAATATTCTAGCTTTATAAAGAAAATCGTGAGTTAAGTCTTCACAAAACACAGAATATCCTAATTCCGATTGTTTAGTTAAAAAATAAGCAGCATTAATAGAACCACAATAACCTCCATAAACAGCCTCTATTTTATCATAAATGTCCATCTCTTGAAGTTTTCTAATAATTCCAGCACTAAAAACACCAGCCATTGTACCTCCTCCAAAATAAATTACTATTTTACCATTACTCATCCTGTTAAATATTTATTAATTAGCCATTTAACAGGATAAATCCTGTTAAATGTTATCTACCCCTCACCTAATTTATAGATTTGAGGTTTTTGATTAAATGCCCTTACACATTTAAATTAAGTGTAGGGGTCTATTAAATTTTACCCAATAAATACTTTTTTCTTTTAGATTCTTCAAATCTTTCTATAGCATACCTTAACATTGTTCTTGGCATAACTCTATAATACCTTTTCAAAAACTTTTCTTCAATGTCTTGACTAATTCTTTTACCTAATTCTCTCAACATCCAACCAACTGCTTTATGGATTAAATCATGTTCATCTTCTAACAAAATCTGAGCAATTTTTAAAGTGTCCTTAGTTTCATTATTTTTAATAAAAGCAAAAGTAGCCAAAATTGCTATTCTCCTCTCCCATAAACTCTGAGACTTTACTAATTTATATAAAATATCTCTAGGTTTATCTAATAAATAAGCACCAACAATATGTGGAGCACTTAAATCAACCAAGTCCCAATTATTAATATACTTAGTATTTTTTAAGTATAAATTAAAAATTTTCTTTTTTATTTGCTTATCGCCTTCTTCAAATTTTTTTACCAAAATTAATAAGGCTATTAAACGATATTCATGAATTTTAGTTCTTAATAAAAATTCTAGCTCCTTCAAATTTATATTCAAATATTTTTTTAAAACCCGTCTTTGTACTGGCACTCTAATTCCTAAAAAAATATCTCCTTCAGCATATTCACCTTTTCCAGTTTTAAAAAAATGCTGGAGAATTTGAGCATCTTTCTTATTAGCTAAGGAGCTCAGCTCTTTTCTGATTTTCTTCAGCATATTTTGCTTAAATCATTATTAATTATAATAGGCTTCATACCTAAAATCTCTTCTTTGAAAGATATTTCTGGAATATTATTTAATAAAAATACTTTTTTCTTTAAGTAAAAAGCTAAACCCATCTCTAAAAATGTATTAGCCCCGATATAATTTTCTATATCATTTTTAGTATAATTAGTTATTAAAACAAAATCCGCCCATTCTATTTTATTAAAATGACTTCTAATGGCCTTCCCTTTTTTATCCCAAACCCATTTTTCATCAGCTTTAGCGTTTTTTCTAATCTGATAATATTCCTTCACCGAAATCATTTCCCCTGTTTCACCTTCAACTTCAATGGGTGGTAAATCAACCTGATGGCCTAATAATTTTAATTTACTGGCTATTTCTTGCATCTGATCATAGAAAGCTATACTTCCACAAATTGTTATTTTCATATTATTTTTATCTAAAAATTATTTCAATAATTCCAAAGCTCTGTTTAATTGAGTATCAATCCCATTATTATAATCTTCTAAAATATTTTCAATTAAAATATCTGGAAGAATACCTTCACCATCAATAGAATGTCCATTAGGAGTATACCATTTAGCGATTGTTAATTTAATATAAGAACCGTCTGATAAAGATCTTAATTCTTGAACAGAACCTTTACCAAAGGTTTTTTCACCAATAATAGTTACTGAACCATAATCTTGTAAGGCTCCAGCTACAATCTCTGAAGCTGAAGCTGAACCTCCATTAACTAAAACCATTGTTCGAATACTTCCTAATACAGCTTCTTGTTTAGAAATATGTTCTTCAATCTTGAATTCATCTTTATATTTCTCGGTTACTATATTTTCTGGGCCAACCCAATAACCTGCTAAATCTATAGCCGCACTCATATAACCTCCAGGATTATTTCTTAAATCTAAAATTATTCCGGAAACATCATTTTCTAAAAAATAATCTGCGGCTTCTTTAAATATGGAAGAAGCATCAATATTAAAACGAATCATCCGAATATAACCTATGTTATTCTCCTTAATTTCATAAGTTAAACTAGCATAAGTTACTAAACCCCTAATAACTGTAATATCTTCTTCTGTTTCATTTTTATGTTTAACCTTTAAAATTACTGGAGTTCCCTTTTCCCCTTTTATTAAACTTACTGCTTTATTTAAAGTCATTCCTAAACTACTCTTTTCATCTATCTCTAGAATAATATCTCCAGCTAAAATACCAGCTTTTTCAGCTGGCATGTCCGGTAAAGGAGCAACTACGATTAATTCTCCATTTTTAATAGAAACTTCAGCTCCAATACCCTCAAATTGTCCACTAAGATCATCCAAAAACTCACTAGATTCCTCTCTGTCCATAAAAATAGAATAATCATCGCCCAAAGACTCTACTAAACCCCTTTTAGCTCCTTCTAAGAGATCTGCATCATCTAGACCTGAACTAACATATTTTTGTTTAATCAAATTCCATAATTCCCAAAACGATTGAAAACTAGAATCATTTATCAAGGACTCTACACTTAAATCTTGAATCTCAAAATTAATACTCTCTTTAACTTCACTGCTCTCTATAACTCCAATTGGAATCTGATTTAAATCTTTATTTGAGATACCTAAAGATAATTTCTGAAAAATATTTAACAAATTATCTTGCCTAACTTCGTGTCTAAAACCATCAAAATCTACATACCAAATTCTA
Source organism: Candidatus Komeilibacteria bacterium (assembly GCA_030591905.1). Classification (GTDB taxonomy): domain Bacteria; phylum Patescibacteriota; class Patescibacteriia; order UBA1558; family S5-K13; genus JAIOTH01. The sequence goes on along the minus strand of JAUVAE010000002.1, from coordinate 6,056 downwards.
CCCCTACTCTCAACATCTAATAAAAGTTTTCCTTTTAAATTTAAACCAAAACTTCTTGATATGCTTTGATGAATTAAAGGAATTTTATTTAAATCTTCCGTGCTGATACCCAAGGCAAACTTTCTAAATATAGGTAAAGAATTTAAAATAGTAATCTCATATCTGGCATTATCAACAGGATTTACATACCATATCTCTCCCCTACTCTCTACTTGGAGTAATAATCTTCCTTTTAATCGATTAGCTAATTCACTAGCCTGAGCATTGTTAAATCCAATGCCTAAAATAAAAATTATTATTAAAATTATTGATACTAATCTTCTTTTCATATGCATATGATTGTATTATGTATTAGGTATTATGTATTAGGTATTATAAATAAAATTTAAAATTATTTAATAGGGTGAATAAATTTAAAACGGGGAACTTTTTTCCCCTCTATAATAACATTTTCTAAAAACATTTGCTGGGGTCTAATCCATATAGATTCTTTATCCTCAACTGCAACATACACTACATATTCTGCTAAAGTTTCACTATCCTTAGCTAGACCTAAAACTTCATAAAAACCACCTTTAAAATGCTGATACTTACCCAATTTCAATTTACTCATAATTTATCTACTATTTATTATTATTCAACAAGTCTATTATATAATAGCAAAAATAAACGAAAAAATCACCCTCAGAGTGACATAAAATGAATTATCACTCTATTTATGAAACAGTTTCTATTATTTTATCGACTTTGTATTTAATTTGCATTTTATGCGCCATTACAAAATATTTAGTTAGAATTTGAATTAAGACAAACAGAATTTCTATGAGGAATAAACATGACGATTAAAGAAATTTATTTGTCTAAATGAAAAATTATCTAAATTTTTGTATAGGCGCGATTTTGCGGAACCACCACTTTTCTAAAAAGGGGTGGTAAAAGAAAAGTTATCACCAAACAATAAAAAATCATCATCAATTTGCTATCAACAGAATGAAACATTATTAAAATAATAATATCTTTGTTTAAAAAATCAACACCACCACCCCTGTCTCCCCTCTCTACCCCGTACAAAAGCTTTGCTTTATACGGGGCGAGGCTGAGGCTGCCTGCCAGCAGGCAGGGAGGGGACCCAAAATGTAATAAATTCCAGATTCTGAAACAAGTTCAGAATGACAAGAAAAATAAAAGAATACTCACAATTAAATGAGTATTCTAAAATTTATAATAAATTCTTACCTCACTTGTTTTTGAATATCTCTAATCTCTTTTTCAACACGTTTTTCAGCAGCATTTAATTCCTTCTTTAATTTCAACATATTCTTTTCCTCTTCGCTAGTCAAGCCTCTTCCAATACTTATCTTTTCAACTAACCTAATCTGTTTTCTAACTTCTCTTCTAAGAACATTAAATTCTTTATGCAATACTTGCTCTGCTTCCCGAGCTTCTTCGTTAACTCTAATTTTTATAGATTTTAATTTACGAGTAATAAATAATAACATAAATACTAATAAGAAAACCAAAGCAATCAATGGAATAACAATTGCTAAAATACTAATAGCCATAGAACCAATTCGCCAAAATTCTGATTGTCGAACTAGAATACTCATCTGCTCACTAGGCATACTCTTAGCACCTCGTTCATCAATAACTTCATTCCATATTTTATAAATTCCTTTGCTTAATTTTTCTTCAAGGATAATAATAAATTCACCAGAATTATTAGTTATAGTAGTATAAACCTTAGAATCATCATTTTCTCTCTGAAGCCATAAATTAATTTGTGAATTTGGATAACTTAATCCTCTAATTGTAATAATATCTCCACTTTGTAAATCAGATGGATATTGAGTAATTATAGGAGTATCTAATGGCAAAATATTAAATTCAATAAGATCAGTTAAATAATTACCAGCTTTATCTACTGCTTTAACAACTAAACTATGGTCTCCTGGACCAAGTACTGGGGTTTCATAACTATATTTTGGATTGGCTATCCATTTTTCCACCTCATTATCATCAATCTGAATATCATAATGACTAATACCAGAAATTTCATCAAGAGCATCGAAATCAAACTTAACCCTAGGTTCAGTAAGATCATCTGATTCTAATTTTGTTATTTTAAAATGTTTTGGATTCTGGGTATCAATTTGGAAACGGAAATGAGATGTCTCACCCCAACCATAGGCATTTCTCAAACGATTATGGAAATACCACACACCATCATCTAAAGCCATTATCTCCTTTGAATCTATTGGTGGAATATAATTTACTGTAGGTATTTCTTCTGCTTCACGACTAACTAATAAACGAACTGCATTTATATCATCCGAGATTAACCATTTTAGCTCTATATCTTGATTAGCATACCAAGAATCTGAATCTGGATGAGTAAGAGAAATAATACCAGGACCAGCCGGAACCTTAGACACTGCTGTTGGAGGTGGAACTACAGGTGGTGGGACAATTGCCCGAATGTTTATATTAAAACTAGCACCGCTAGCACTTCCTAAAATATTTGTTCCTAAACCATCGTTAGCTAATACTGAACTTGATGAAAAATTTAATGTCGCTGTACCAACAGCTTTAGCTCTAAAAGTAATACTAATCATTTTACCAGCACTTCCTGTATAACCTGGGGTTAAAACAATACCTTCAAATTTTACAGTACCGGAACTATTTGAATATGATGGCTCTTGCATCCAAAGACTAACAATTGATCCACTTTTTGATATTGAAACAACTTCTAATTTATCAGTAGGAAAACTAACTATTCCCGAACCAGCATTCATAGCTTGATCATTACTAGATACATAAATACCTACTGAAATAGTATTACCAACATTATATGATCCACTAGATGGAGAAAAATAAAGATTGGCTGCTAAAACGCTGGAAATATTAAAAAAAGCCGATATTAAAACGACTAATCCAAAAATTAATGTTATTCTAGATATTATTTTTTTTATTTTTGTATTTCTACTCACTTTAAAATTTTGGTGAGTAGTTATTTTTGTTTTTACCTCCATAAAAAACTTTAAATAACAAAGTTAGCAATTATCAATGCTTTTATAATTATAACAGAATTATGATATAAAAGGAACTATTTTAATCTTTATTGTTTTTAATGTATTTCTTTAAGAAATAACTTAAAAACAACATAATAATAATTAATAAAACTAGACAATATCTCCCATACTTTTCTAAAAAGGTTCTATGTCGAGGTGGACCAACTCGACTAATTCTTTCATTACCAGCTCTATCAATTGCTTTCACAACAATTTGCTCATCTAAATGTTGATTCTTTAATAAATAAGGACTCTGGGCAATAACAAAACCTCTCTGACCTTCTTGAACTTCATAATGATCTATACCACTACCCTTATCTTGAGTATTGAATATAAGAATATACTTATTTTCAAAAATACTTTTATCTTTTACGATTTGAAAAGAAAACGCTTCTGGTGCTTCAAAATCTGTTACCTCTTCTCTTGAAGAAAAGGTGATTATATTTTCTGTCGGTACAATTTCAAAAGCTTGTACATCAGTATTAATTGCTGTACCTAAGCCATTATTTAATAATACTTGTAAATTGTCCAAATCCACTTTTATTTCACCACCCTTAGTCACTAAAAATTGCAGACTAATGACTTTGCCTGCTGCTGCTCCAGAATAAAAGGGACTTAATACGCCACTAAAACCTCCCGGAATAATTCCACTAAATACAGCCTGATTATTTTTTATATCCGGTTTTTTTATCCATAAATTAATTATGGAATTACCATCATTAACATTAACTAAAGATAATTTATCATGAGGATAATTAACTACTCCTTCTAAAGCATTTATATCTTCACCTGCGGGATCAATCATTATATCTAACCAAAATTTTTGCCCGACATTAATAGTTTCTATATCAGATATTAAATTTATTTGAGCAGCCAAAACAGGCCCAGTTATAAAAAATACTGAAAAAATTACTAATAATACCTTAAAATAATTTTTAAATTTTTGAATTTGAATCATTAAAATTTATTTAGAAATTAAAAATTCCTGTATAGCAGATTATCCTGTCCAACAAAAAGCCATAATACTAAAATCTACTAAATTGATTATGTTATCATCATTTAAATCAACATGAGCAGGTGGTGATGCTTTTCCATACCAATAAGCAAAAATTGAAAAATCAACCAAATTAACTCTACCATCTTTATTAACATCTGACTTTGCACAAGGACCATCATCATCAACTTCTTTAAATACATTTACATCTCCCACTACAAAACTAATGACTTCGCTATAATTACTAACTTCACCATCAAGATGAGTTTTTGATTTAGTAATATGATCTCCTCTTTCTAAAACAGCAGTATTAAAATTATGTAAATAAATACCATCATCATCGGAACTAATACTAGCGAAATGTGGAACTTCAGAATTAACTAATATAGTAACTTCTGATTCAGGAGTAGTTTGACCAAAGATAACAATATTATCTCCTTGCTTAACTTGACTCTTATCTATGTCAATACTAGGAGATATAAAAATATTACCGATTGAAATTTGTGCTCCACTACTAACATAAATGGAAAAAGTAAATGGAGAAGATCGCCGACCATTTATATCTTCGGTATATAAAGAAAAAGTATAATTACCAAATGCCAAATTACTTAAAGTAGTTAAAAAATTAGCATCTTGATCAGCAATAGTAGTCACCACTATTTGAGCATCTTTTAAAATAAGAACTTCACTTAAAGGATAGGCTCTACCAGAAAAAGTAACACTCGCCTCAACTGGTGCTGGTGGAACATAAGTTCCTCCGCCACCACCTCCTCCGCCTCCATCGGTTTGACATTGAGTAGTATTAAAAGAAGTACAACTAGCATCACAAGTAAGAGTACCACTATCAAAACCTTGGCTAACACAAGTCTCCCCAGCCAAGTCTGAACCATCACAAGATTCCCCGCTTTCTTGAATATTATTTCCACAACTACTTGCAATACATTGAGAAGTATCAAAATTACAATTAGTAGCACAAGTAAGAGTACCACTATCAAAACCTTGACTAGTACAGGATTGTCCATCTAATTTTGAAGTATCACAATCTTCTCCAGTTTCTAGAATATCATTACCACAGATAGTCACTGTTACACTGATATTAACACTATCAGCAATTATAAAAAAATTGGGATAAATCAAAAATAACCCCAATGAAATAATTAGGATTAGTTTATTAATTTTACTCAATTTAGTAAACATATTTTCTATAAATCTTTATCTTTTTATTTTCCTAATTTTATTTTCCTAATCAATTTTTTACTAACTTTAGAATCTTTTTTCTAAATATAAAGGAAACTATTCCTAAAACAACTGCACTCAATATAATCCATACCCAAATAGGAGTTGCTTCTTTTGGTAAAGTACCAGGAGGTAAAATACTAAGATGAGCATCCTCTTCTCTGACAATTTCGTCTCCTTTATAAATTTTATATATAATCCTATAACCACCAGCTGGTAATTTTGTTTTAAACTTTGCTAAAACATTATCAGTAGTAAATGATTTAACTTTGGCTAATTTATTATAATTTTCTAATGATTCTAAAAATTCATTAGTAGCACTATTATATATATCTAAGATAACTTTTTCTGGAGCAACTTTAACATTACCAGTATTTTCAATATTCATGACAAATTTAATAATACCCTTTTTAAAACCAAACCATCTATCATAGCCAGCTTCAATCTCCTGCAACTTAACATTTATAACTTTAAAATCATAAATTTTATTCTCACTCACATCTAAATCAACATCTATAACTGTTCCTAAGGCAATAGAAACTCCACCTTCTCCTATAGGTCTATCTGGTACAGCTTTTAACCTAATTTTTCCTTTATAATTATCATATTTTGCCTTCTGAGGAACATTTACCCGAACAATTATGGAAATTTTTGTTTCCCCAGCCGGTATAACAAAATCCATACCCTTATCTATGGATATCCATTTTTCAACTTTTCCTAAATCTGTAGTTAATGTTATTCGCCAAGCTTCCTCTGTA
>JAUVAE010000037.1 GCA_030591905.1 Candidatus Komeilibacteria bacterium | reverse complement strand
TGCAAAATAGGCTGGTACAAAAAAAGTAGTTATTAATGGCAAAGGATTTTTATTTAATTCACTAATTAAACCTTTTCCTAATCCCCCTTTAACTTGTTTATAAAAATATTTTTGTTGAGTCGAATTTTTAGATAAATCTCTTTTCGGATAAAAAGAATCTATTTTTTGCATACTATCCATTATTTTAAAAGCAGTCGTACCAATTATTGGCACATCTTTATACCTAGATATAATCTCATACCATTTACGTCCACCTCGCCAAGTTTTTATTTCTTTCTTAGTAATGCCTTGATATTTATTAGCATTAATAATCTGTCCACCAATAGCAATATCCAAAAAAGGATGGGCCGCTCGTTGATGACCATATCCCATATCTACAGCGACTACATAAGCCTTAGATTTTTCAGACATATTTTTTATATTATAAAATTTAATAGAACAAATTTCGTATTTCTTATTAAATTATAACACATAATGATTAATGCCTAAAAAATAAAGGTTCCCCGGCAGCAAGCTGACGGGGTATTCAATCAGAACTCGCTCCGCTCATACAAATTCGGAGCAAGCTCCGGGCATTGAACCTGTGTTAGCTTCTCAGCTCGGAAATATATGAATATATTCCTCTCGCTTTACGTCGCTAAATAAAAAAAACAACCATTAGCGCTGTTAAAAAATAAAAATTATAAACTAACTTAATCCGCTACATTAAAAATTTCCTCTACTGTAGTAACTCCTTCTCTAGCTTTTAATAAACCATCTTGGAGCATAGTGACCATCCCATTTTTCTGAGCTAATTCTTGAATAATATTTTCAGAAACTTTTTTCTCCAAAATAGACTGCTCTATCTCTTTAGACATTACTAAAATTTCATATATACCAATTCGACCCTTATATCCTAAATTATGACACTTTTCACATCCTTTACCTTTATAAAATTTCAAATCACTTAATTCATTTTCATCCAATCGTGACCCAGAACTTACCGGAATTTTATTTAAAATATTCATTATTTCAGTTAATACCTCATTATCTAAAATAACTTCCTCTTTACAATGTGGACAAATTCGACGCACTAATCTTTGACCAATTATAGCATTTAAAGAAGGGGATAATAAAAATGACTTCACACCCATGGCTAAAAATCTAGGAATTGTAGCAGCAGCTGAATTAGTATGTAAAGTAGAGACAACTAAATGACCAGTTAAAGAGGCATTAATAGCAATATCAGCAGTTTCTAAATCTCTAATCTCACCAACCATAACAATGTCTGGATCTTGCCTTAAAATTGATTTCAATCCTGAAGCAAAACTATAATCTTTATCTTTTTTAACTTGAGACTGATTAATACCTGCTAATCTATATTCAATAGGATCTTCCAAAGTTATAATTTTATTTTTTGGTGAATTCAATTTTTTTAAGATAGCATATAGAGTAGTTGTTTTACCACTTCCCGTAGGGCCAGTAGTAATAATCATTCCATTTGGTCTTTTAATTTGCTTTTTTAATTCAACAAAAGATTTGCCTTTAATCCCTAAATTATCAAACTCTAAACTCTTTGCCGAGGATCTTAATAAACGCATTACTACACTTTCTCCATATTTAGTAGGAATAGTTGAAACTCTAACATCTACATCTTCTTTCTCTAAATGAATAGTGAATCTACCATCTTGTGGTCTATCTATAATATTAATTTTTAATTTGGAAATTAACTTAATTCTAGAAATAATTCTTGACCATAATTCATTCGGTAAAGAAGCTACTACATGCAAAACACCATCTATTCTTAGTCTAACCTTAATATCATTTTCTTCTGCTTCTATATGGATATCAGAAGCATCCACTTGGAAAGCTGTAGCTATAATAACGATCATTATTTCTGATATATCAGCTTTTTTAAGAAGATTCTCTATCTTATCAAAACTTAAATCTTTTTGTTCATATTTCTTTAAATCCTCTTCGTTAATTTCAACACCTTCTTTAATCTCTATAATTTTAGGAAGGGCATCATAAAGACTTAAAGCATACTTTAAACTTTTTTCTGAAATCAAAAAAAGGTCTATTGTTTTCTTTTCTTCAGTTGTTAATTCATTTATTAATCCTTTTAATTGAGGATTGTCTGGTCCGGTTGTAGCTATTTTCATAATCTCATCTGATAAATAAAAACAGACCACACCTAAACTTTTAGCATGACCTTCTTCTATTAGAGATAAAGCATTGGGGACAATAGGGAAACCCTTCAAATTTATATACTTTAAATTTAAAGAGGATGCTCTTTTTTTTGCCTCCTCTTCTAAATTATCTGTCTTTATTGTATTTAATTTTGCTTCAAGTTTTACAGATGAATCAGATGTCTGATTTTCATCTGTAAAAAGATCGTTAATTGTCTGCGACATTTTAATTAACTTATTTTTTAATTTTTCTTTTTGGTTTAGGACGGCCTGGTCTTCTTTTAATATTTGCTAATTTAGATTTATTAACATCAGATACTTTTGTAATTTGATTATCTACTTTCATATAATTCGATAAAGAAGAAATAAGTCTAACTAATTTGCTATACCTTCTTCCAGTAATTAGCTTTTGAAATAATAAAGTCCAAGAAACTGTTTGAAAAACCGCTAACAATGAACCTAATAATAAATATATAATAATTAAAGGTAATACTTTGAAAAATACCAAACCAAAAGCTTGATTCTTAAAAGCATAAATCGTTAAAATATCAATTTTATAATAAGGCCCCACTAAAGCAACAGTTACATATACTATTATCAATCCTACTAAAAAATTAATAATTAAAAGAGCTATGGCCATTTCTATACTTACTAGCCAATTGGTTTTAAATAAAATCCAAGCCTTAGATATAGAATCTAAAAATTTATCTTTCTTAATTATTAAAAAATTAATAGCATATTTCATAATAAATGAAATAATAGCTGCTAAAGGTAAAAATATAACCCATATCAATACGCTCAATAATAAAGCAAACTTACTACCCGTGCTTATAATAATTAATAATAATGGTAACAATAATATAAAAACTAAAAAAGCGATCAAAATTTTTGAAATAAGATTTAATCCTAAAACTGGTAAAAAATAAGGAGTTGACAATTTAAAAACTGAAGCAAAATTAACTTCTTTTTTATTGGAAATTCTATTAGTAGCATTAATAATAGCTGTCTGAGAAATTATAACTAACCACATTCCTAATAGTAAAAAAATAAAAAATATTAATGTAAATATAATGCCAATCAAAATAGCTGAAAAACTACTACCATTAAAAAAATTCAAAAATAGAAAGTTACTACTAATTGTCTGGGTTATGCTAGTTGCTGTAGAGTCCTCAACAAAATGTAATGTTTTGAAAAAAACTTGCATTTCACCGCCATTACCTAGCCACAAAGCAAACACTCCAAATATCCAAAGAAATTTATATTTTTTAGTAATTTTCCAAGCATTTTTTAAAATAGATCGATATAAAGATTCCATAATTTTGTTTTAATTTATTATTTATTTTATTTATTTATTTTCCAAGGTTTTAACAAGGAAAAAAAATTATTTTAATAAAACAACACATACCATAAATATGGTCTACTATTATTATACTAAAAAATGACATAAATAACAAAACCCTCACTCAATCAGAGCAGGGGGTTTCTATTTTAAATTTAAAACTTTACTACACTTTCTTTTTGCCAACTAATTTTTCAAATTCTTTTCTTTCAATAGTTTCTTTTTCTAATAAAGTATTAGAAATCTTATTTAAAGTTTCTCTATTTTCAGTAATAATTTTCTTTGCTTTTTGATAACAGGAATCAACTAATTTCTTAATCTCTATATCAATATTTTCAGCTGTCTTTTCACTATAATCCTTTCTTTCATGAATTTCTTTTCCTAAAAAAATCATTCCTTCGCCTTGTCCAAATGATCGATAACCAAGATTTTCATTCATTCCAAATTTAGTAATAATTTGTTTAGCTAAGACGGTAACTTGTTTCAAATCTGAACTAGCTCCATTACTACTTTCACTAAATACAATTTGTTCAGCGACTAAACCACCAAGCATCATAGCAATATCATCTGAAAACTTAGATTTAGTATGAAGATGTTTATCATTCTCTGGAAGATTCATTGTATATCCCGCTGCTCGTCCTCTAGGAATTATAGAAACTTTATGAATAGGATCGCAGTTAGGTAAAATATGTCCGACTAAAGCATGTCCAGCTTCATGATAGGCTATTATCTTTTTTTCTTCCTTAGACATAATATGACTCTTCCGTTCTGGTCCTAACATCACTTTTTCAATACTATTTAATATATCTTGCTGACTAATTCTACTCTGATCTTTTCTAGCTGAAAAAATAGCCGCTTCATTCAAAACATTTCTTAAATCAGCCCCTGAAAACCCTGGAGTTCTCTGAGCAACGATTTTTAAATCAACATCTTTTTTTAATGGTTTATTTTGAGCATGTAATTCTAGAATTGCCGTTCTATCCTTAATATCCGGTAAATCAATAACAACCTGTCTATCAAAACGGCCTGGTCGTAATAATGCTGGATCTAAAACATCTGGTCGATTAGTAGCAGCAATAACAATGACATTAGTTTTATTATCAAAACCATCCATCTCAACTAATATTTGATTTAATGTTTGTTCTCTTTCATCGTGTGAGCCTCCTAAACCAGCTCCTCTTTGTCTACCAACAGCATCAATTTCATCAATAAAAACTATACAAGGGGAACTTTTTTTAGCTTTTTTAAATAAATCACGAACTCGAGAAGCACCAACACCAACAAACATTTCTACAAACTCAGAACCAGATATATGAAAAAAAGGAACTTCAGCTTCTCCAGCTATAGCTCGAGCCAATAAAGTTTTACCAGTTCCTGGGGCACCTAATAATAAAACCCCTTTAGGAATTTCTGCACCTAATTTAATAAATTTTTGAGGATTTTTTAAAAAATCAACTATTTCATCTAACTCCTCTTTAGCTTCTACAGCTCCAGCCATATCATTAAAGGTAGTTTTTTTATTTTTATCAGCTTGTTTTGCTTTTGATTCTCCAAAACTCATTGCTTTTGTATTAGCTCCTTGAACTTTTCTAAACATAAACCAAACAAAAAAACCAATTAAAGCAAATGGTATTAAAAATGGCAATAATGTGATAGCCCAAAAGCCTAAACCTGATTCATCACTTATTTCTATATTAGTTCTCGATAATTCTTCACTAGTAACTCCCAAATTAGTTAATGTTTGAGTAAGTGATTCTTCTCTTTCCTTTTGACCCTTTTTAATAGTTCCATCTCTGAATTCAACAGATAATTGATTACCTTGAATATCTACCTTTTCTATTTTATCTGCTTTAATACTATTACTCAATTCAATCAAGGAAATACTTTCTTCTTCGGCTTTTTGAATATCATAAAAACTAAATACCGCTCCGATAGCTAATATTACTACTACAAATATCAAAAAACTTTTTAAGCTGTTTTTCATGTACAAATATTAATGCCAATATATTAATTTACCCTGTTAAATAATTTTATCCCCCCCCCCCCACTTAATTCAAATTAAGTGGGGGATAAAATTAAAATTTAGATATATACTGTAAATTATTTTTTCTATTAAACTTTATTTCTATACTCTATACTATTATATCACAGTATTAATTATTTAAATTTTATTTAATAGGGTGAATACTAATTATGCTAACACCTGTCTATTGATAGGCAGGCAATACAAATAAAAAATTTATTTCTTGTCTTCTTTTTTCTTTTTAGTATCTTTATTTTTATCTATTTTAACCTTTTTAGTTTTCTTTTCAACTTTAAGCTCTTTTTTGCTTTCTTTCTTTTCATCCGGCTTGTCTTCTTTATTTTTCTCAGAAGATAGTTTCTTCTCTTCTTTAGTAGTTTCTTTCTTTTCATCTGGCTTGTCTTTCTTATTTTTAAGAGATTTTAAAGAAAGTCCTAATCTATGTTTCTTGGTATCAAGATTAATAATTACGAATTTATATTCTTCTCCAACTGTAACTACATCTTCTGGACTATTAATAATATGACTACTCAATTCAGAAATATGAGCTAAACCATGAATATCTCTATCTAATTCAACAAAGGCACCGAAAGGGTTAATTTTTAAAACTTTTCCTTTTACTTTATCACCTACTTTATATTTTTCAGCAATTATAGCCCAAGGATCTTTAATTAATCTCTTCATACTTAAAGAAATACGACCAGCTTCTACTGAAATAATTTCTGCTTTTACTTTATCACCTACTTTTACAACATCATTTGGATTATCTATTCTTTGCCAAGCAATTTCTGAAATATGAACTAAGCCTTCTAAATTATCTCCAAATTCTACAAAAGCACCAAATCCAGCCACACCAGTAATTTTTCCTTCAATATTCTTTCCGACTTTGTATTCTGCTAATGTTTGTTTTTGATCTTCAGCTAAAGCAGCTTTTTGAGAAACAATTAACTTAGATTCTTTTTCATCAACATCAATAATGGCTACATTAAATTCTTCTCCAACAAAAGATTTCAAATGTCCTAAAATTTTTCCTTTATCGCCACCTTCCACTCGAGGATAATACTTTGTTGTTAGTTGAGAAACAGGTAAAAATCCTAAAACATTGCCAATCTTAACCATTAGACCACCCTTATTAGCATCCATAACTTTAGCTTTCACAATTTCTTCATCTTTCATTAATTTCTCTAAATTCTCCCAAGCTTGTTGATGTCCGGCATATCTAAAAGATAATTCCATAAAACCCTTTTCATTATCCATTTCTAAAACAGTGGCTTTGGCAGTATCACCTTCTTTAAAATCACTACTTACGCCCGATTCATCATGTATTTCTTTGCCTCTAATAAGTCCTGAGGCAATTCCTTTATAATCTAAAATAACCTCATTTTTTCCTAATGAAAT